>NZ_JBNNHG010000003.1:0-71056 GCF_050268705.1 Stenotrophomonas sp. NPDC077659
GCTGGTCGACCTTGCCCACCAGATTGGCCAGCAGTTCCAGCTTGGTGCTGACCTTAGCGCTGGTTCATGAACGGCATGCCGCAACGCTCGGCTTCTTCGCGGATGGTTTCGCGGGCGCTGCGCTTGGTGCCCAGGAACAGGACGGTGCCGCGCTTCTGGGCCACCGACGAGATGAAGTTCATCGCATCGTTGAACAGCGGGACGGTCTTTTCCAGGTTGATGATGTGGATCTTGCCGCGGGCGCCGAAGATGTACGGAGCCATCTTGGGGTTCCAGTAGCGGGTCTGGTGGCCGAAGTGGACGCCGGCTTCCAGCATCTGACGCATGGTGACCTGGGGCATTGCAATACTCCTGATGGGGAACCGGCGTTTCCGCCCGCGGGACAGGTATGCGGGAGGCGTGGAAGCGCTGAGGGTTCCGGGGTTGGGCTTCCCTGTTGCCTCCGTGGCCGAACTCTTTTCGGAGCACCCCGGCACGGATGGGGGCAGCAGGTGTGGATTCGCCGATGACGTGCGACGTGGACGGTGTTCCGCGCACAGGGCGGCAGGACATCCCGGAGATTATAGCCCGGCTTCGGCACGCGCTGCAATTGCGGGTTCTCGGGCGCCTCCTCGACGATCAGAGGGCCTGGCGTGGGTCAGGGCAGGGCCGCCTGATGCCTCCCGTCAACAGGTGATCGTCGCAGTGCCAGTGTCCAGATCATTGCCGCGCGCGACGGGGTGGGTAACCGGGATGGCAGCCCGGGCCAGGGTGCCGGCGGCGTCACCGATGACGTCCGCCTCCACCTTGGGGTTTGCAAGTATCTGTATTCATTGATGATTGCAGTAATTGGCATGCAGGTTCGTGTTGCGTGGTCACGGTTCGTGCCGGCCGCGTGCATCGCGTGTACCGCCAGTTGGGTGGCCGGCGCGTTGAACGGGGGCCGCACCAGGCCGGCAAGCCGGCCCTGCGGGTCGAGCACGGCCAGGCTGGCCGAGTGCTCGACGGTGTAATCCTCGGGATTCTCGTCGAAGTGCTTGCCCGGCACCTTCTGGAACACGAAGCCCAGCGAGGTTGCGAAGCGCTCCAGCGAGGGAATGTCGGCGGTGGCGGCCAGGGTGTCCTTGTGGAAGCCATGCACGTACTCGCCCAGGCGGATGGCGTTGTCACGGTCCGGGTCCACCGAAACGAACAGCACGCGCGGGCGCAGGGTGTCGGGCAGGGCTTCCCACTGGTTCTGCGCGCCGGCCAGCTCGGCCAAAGTGGTCGGGCACACATCCGGGCAGAAGGTGAAGCCGAGGAACACCAGGGTCCAGTGGCCCTTCAGCTCGCCCGGGATCAGCCGGGTGCCGTCGGACTGGGCCAGGTTGAAATCGGGCAGCGCGCGGGCATGCGGGTACAGGGTGATCGCTTCGGTGGCCGGCTGGTTGGCCGGCGGCTTCGGCGCGAACACCTGCCGCGCGGCCAGCAGGCCCAGGCCCGCCGCCAGGGCGATCAGCAGGATGATGCCGACGTTGCGATTGAACATGGGAGCCCCCGCAGGAAGTAATCCCCATCATACCGGCTGCAGCCGGATCGTTTCCGTCGCAACGGATGCCGCCGCGGGCGCCAGCCCCTATAATCGGGGGCCACTTTGCCCGCAGTACCGCCATGACCGCTGAAACGGCCGCCGAACTCCACACGATCATCGACCTGATCCGCTACGGCACCAGCCGTTTCAACGAAGCCGGGCTGACCTTCGGGCACAGCTATGACAACGCCCTGGACGAGGCCACCCAGCTGGTGCTGCACAGCCTGCACCTGCCGCACGACCTCGGCCCGGCCTACGGCCAGGCGCGCCTGCTGCAGGCCGAGAAGGTCCGAGTGCTGGAGCTGTTCCAGCGCCGCATCGACGAGCGCGTCCCGGCCGCCTACCTGACCGGTGAAGCCTGGTTTGCCGGCCTCAGCTTCAAGAGTGACAGCCGCGCCCTGGTGCCGCGCTCGCCCATCGCCGAGCTGATCGAGTGCGGTTTCGAGCCGTGGCTGGCCGGTCGCGATGTCAGCCGCGCGCTGGACCTGTGCACCGGCTCGGGCTGCATTGCCATCGCCATGGGCCACTACTACCCGAACTGGGACGTGGACGGCGTCGACCTGAGCGACCACGCGCTGTCGCTGGCCGAAGAGAACAAGGAACGCCTGCAGGCGCACAACGTCACCCTGCTGAAGTCGGACCTGTTCAACGGCCTGACCGGGCGCCACTACGACCTGATCGTCACCAACCCGCCGTACGTCACCAACGACGAGACCGACGCCCTGCCGCAGGAATATTCCTACGAGCCGGAAATGGGCCTGCGTGCTGGCGACGATGGCCTGGACCTGGTGCTGAAGATCCTGCGCGACGCCCCGCTGCACCTGAGCGAGGATGGCCTGCTGATCTGCGAAGTGGGTGAATCCGAGCAGCACCTGATCAAGCTGCTGCCGGAAGTCGACTTCGCCTGGATCGAATTCAAGGTCGGCCAGATGGGCATCTTCGCGGTCGAATGCCGCGAACTGATCGCCCACAGTGCGCGCATCACCGAACTGGCGGCGCAGCGCCCGTGAGTTCCAATGCATTCGGCAAGCTGTTCACCGTCACCACGTTCGGCGAATCGCACGGGCCGGCCATCGGCTGCGTGATCGATGGGTGCCCGCCGGGGCTGGCGCTGGATGCGTCCGAATTCGCCCACGACCTGCAGCGTCGCGCCACCGGCAAGAGCCGGCACACCTCGGCGCGCCGCGAGGCCGACGAGGTCGAGATCCTGTCCGGCGTGTACGAGGGCCTGACCACCGGCACCCCGATCGCGCTGCTGATCCGCAACACCGACCAGCGCAGCAAGGATTACGCCAACATCGGCCAGCAGTTCCGGCCGGGTCATGCCGACTACAGCTACTGGCACAAGTACGGCATCCGCGACCCGCGCGGTGGCGGTCGTTCCTCTGCGCGTGAAACCACCATGCGCGTGGCCGCCGGCGTGGTCGCCAAGAAGTGGCTGGCCGAGCGCTTCGGCGTCACCGTGCGCGGCTACCTGTCGCAGCTGGGCGAAATCCGCCCGGCCGGTTTCGACTGGTCGGCGGTGGAAGACAATCCGTTCTTCTGGCCGCACGCCGAACAGGTGCCCGAGCTGGAGGCGTACATGGATGCGCTGCGCAAGTCCGGTGATTCGGTCGGCGCGCGCGTGGACGTGGTGGCCGACAACGTGCCGCCGGGCTGGGGCGAGCCGATCTACGGCAAGCTCGATGGCGACCTCGCCGCCGCGCTGATGAGCATCAACGCAGTGAAGGGCGTGGAGATCGGCGACGGCTTTGCCAGCGCCGCGCAGAAGGGCACCGAACACCGTGACCTGCTGACCCCGCAGGGCTTTGCCAGCAACCATGCCGGCGGTATCCTCGGCGGCATTTCCACCGGCCAGCCGGTGGTCGCCTCCATCGTCCTGAAGCCCACTTCCAGCCTGCGCCTGCCGGGCCCGTCGCTGGATACCGAAGGCAACGTGGTCGAAGTGGTCACCACCGGCCGACACGATCCCTGCGTCGGCATCCGTGCCACGCCCATCGCCGAGGCGATGATGGCCCTGGTACTGATGGACCAGGCACTGCGCCACCGCGCCCAGTGTGGCGACGTCGGTACCATCACCCCGCGCATTCCCGGGCAGATCGATGGCTGATACGCGGCCGACGGTATGGGTGAGCCAGCCGCTGATCGACGCGGCCATCGCGCCGCTGCGCGATCGCGTGCGGCTGCTGTCCACCGAAACCGTCACCGCCTGGACGCCGCAGCAGATCGCCGAACAGCTGGCCTCGGTCGACGGCGCCATCATCACCCTCAACGAGCGCATCGGCGCGGCCCAGCTGGCCGATGCCGCGCAGCTGCAGGTGATCGCCAACGTCGGCGTCGGCTACAACAACCTGGATGTCGACGCGCTGAGCGCGGCCGGCATCCTGGCCAGCAACACCCCCGATGTGCTGACCGAAACCACGGCCGACATGGGCTTTGCCCTGCTGATGGCCGCCGCGCGCCGCATCACCGAATCCGAACGCTGGCTGCGCGAAGGGCAGTGGGGCCAGTGGTCGTTCCAGACCATGCTCGGCGCCGACATCCACGGCAGCACGCTGGGCATCCTTGGCATGGGCCGCATCGGCCAGGGCGTGGCCCGCCGGGGCGCACACGGGTTCGGCATGAAGGTGCTGTACCACAACCGTTCGCGCCTGCCGGCCGAGACCGAAGCCGCGCTCGGCGCCACCTATGTGGGCCTGGACACGCTGCTGGCCCAGTCCGATCACCTGGTCACCGTGCTGCCGTACACCCCGGCCTCGCACCACATCATCGATGCAGCCGCGCTGGCGAAGATGAAGTCCTCGGCCACCCTGGTGAACATCGCCCGCGGCGGCATCGTCGACGAGCTGGCCCTGGCCGATGCGCTGGCCCATGGCCGCCTGGCCGCCGCCGGCCTGGATGTCTACGAAGGCGAACCGAAGGTGCGCCCGGAACTGCTGGCGCTGCGCAACGTGGTGCTGACCCCGCACATCGGCAGCGCCTCGCTGGCCACGCGTACAGCCATGGTGCAGCTGGCCGTGGACAACCTGCTGGCCGGCCTCGGCCTGGCCGGCGAAGCAGCGCGCATGCCGAGCGCGATCAATGCCGACGCGGCCCTCGCCGCGCGCGCCTCGCTGGGCAAAAAAACCGGGAAACGATAGGGAACCTCTGCGCGCCCCGCCTGAGGAGGTTCCCCGAACCCAGCTGTCGTGCGTGAGTTTTTCCCCTTCCCGTTTTCGTGAGAGTTCCCCCATGAGCAATGCACAACGCAGCTTCCACGTCGCCATCGTCGGCGCCACCGGCGCCGTCGGCGAAACCATGCTGGCCATCCTGGCCGAGCGCAACTTCCCGGTCGGGACCCTGAGCCTGCTCGCCTCCGAGCGCTCGGCCGGCGGCGAAGTCGAGTTCGAAGGCCAGAAGGTGAAGATCCAGGACCTGGCCACCTTCGACCCCAGCGGCGTGGAGATCGCCCTGTTCTCGGCCGGTGGCAGCGTGTCCAAGGAGTACGCGCCGAAGTTCGCCGCCGCCGGTGCGGTGGTGATCGACAACTCCTCGGCCTTCCGTTACGACGATGACGTGCCGCTGGTGGTGTCCGAGGTCAACCCGGACCAGGTCGGCAACCGTCCGCGTGGCATCATCGCCAACCCGAACTGCTCGACCATGCAGATGCTGGTGGCGCTGGCGCCGCTGCACCGGAAGTACGGCATCGAGCGCATCAACGTGTCCACCTACCAGTCGGTGTCCGGCGGTGGCCGTTCGGCGATGGAAGAGCTGGGCAAGCAGACCGGCCAGCTGCTGAGCTTCCAGGACATCGATCCGCAGCGCTTCCCGGTGCAGATCGCCTTCAATCTCATTCCGCACATCGACGACTTCCAGGACAACGGCTTCACCAAGGAAGAAATGAAGCTGGTCTGGGAGACCCGCAAGATCCTCGGCGATGACAGCATCCTGGTGAACCCGACCGCGGTGCGCGTGCCGGTGTTCTACGGCCACTCCGAATCGGTAGCGATCGAAACCCGCGACAAGGTGACCGTGGCAGAAGCGCGCGCGCTGCTGGAGCAGTCGCCGGGCGTGGAAGTGGTGGACCGCCATGAAGCCGGTGGCTACCCGACCCCGGTTACCCACGCCTCGGGCACCGATGCGGTGTACGTCGGCCGTATCCGTGAAGACCTCTCGCACCCGCGCGGCCTGAACCTGTGGATCGTGTCGGACAACGTGCGCAAGGGCGCGGCGTTGAACGCGGTGCAGCTGGCCGAACTGGTGGCCGCCGAACCGCGCTGATCATTGCGGTTGCTTTACCGGTAGTGCCGGCCGCTGGCCGGCATTGCCGTATGCGGAGTGCGTGTCTGCCGGCCAGCGGCCGGCACTACCGGCGTGGCCCGCGATGGGTGCGGACCGTGGTCCCCACGCTTTATAGTGTCGCCCATGAATAAACGGGCCAGGGGCGCAGCGCGCCCGCTCACCTATCTTTCCGCCGCGCTGCTGGCCCTGGCCAGCAGTTCGGCCATGGCCCTGGGCCTGGGTGACATCCGCGTACTGTCGCGGCCCGGCCAGCCTCTGCTGGCCGAAATCCCGGTGGTGTCCGCCGATCCTTCCGAGCTTGAACACCTGCGGGTGGCGCTGGCTTCGCCGGTCACCTTTGAACGTGTCGGCCTGCAGCGTCCCATCGGTCTGGTCAGCGAACTGCAGTTCGAGCTGACCACCGACAGCCAGGGCAGGGCAGTGGTGCGGGTGACCTCGCAGGCACCGGTGGAAACTCCGTCGCTGAGCTTCCTGGTCGAGGCCGACTGGGGCCAGGGCCGTCTGGTCCGCGAGTATTCCGCGCTGGTCGATGCACCGGCCAGTGCGCTGGCCGTGGCCGAGCCGGAAATCGTTGCCCCCGCCGGGGTGCTGACCAATACCATCGCCCGCGATACGCCGGTGCCCACCGCGCCGTCGGCAGCGGCCGATGCGGCCCGCCCGGCATCCCAACCGACGGCAACGCCAGGCCCCCGTGCGTCCGCGCCGGTGGCCCCGGCCGCCACCGACGGCAGCATCACCGTGCAGCAGGGCCAGACCCTGTCGCAGATTGCCGGTGCGCTGGCCCGTGGCAACCAGATCAGCCGCGACCGGGCGATGATCGCCCTGCTGCGCGCCAACCCCGAGGCCTTCATCCGCGGCAACGTGAACCTGCTCAGGCAGGGCGCGGTGCTGCGCGTTCCCGGCAGCGATGCGCTGGCTGCGATCGACGGCAACGAAGCCGCCGCGCTGGTCCGCGAGCACGCCGCACAATGGCGGCAGGCGCGCACAGTGCCACAGCCGGCCGGGGCACCCGCACCCGCTGCCGCGCCCGCCGTTGCTGCTGCTCCGTCGGCTGCCACTGCCGGGGCACGTCTTGAGATCGCTCCGGCGCTGGCGTCCGACGCCGCGCACGCGGGCACAACCACCGGCACCGGTGCCGGCAGCGAGGGTGACATGCTGGGCAACGAACAACTGCGGCAGGCCAGGGAAGACGTCGCCACCCGTGATGCCGAGATCGGTGAGCTTAAACAGCGTGTGGCCGAGCTGGAAAAACTGAAGGACCAGCAGCAGTCGCTGATCGCGATGAAGGACAACGACCTGGCCGCCGCACAGCAGCGCCTGGCGCAGGCGCCCGGTGCGCCGGCCAGCGGCACGCCGTGGTACTGGCTGGGCCTGCCGCTGCTGCTGTTGGTGGCCGGTGCCGCGTGGCTGCTGCGCCGGCGCAAGCCCTCGCCGCTGCCGCCGCTGCGTGAGGAAGGCGATGCGGCAGCCCTGGCCGCAGCAGTACCCGCCGGTGCCGCGCTGGATGCGCTGGCCGAACAGTCCTCGTGGACGTCCGGCGAGGCGGAAGGGGGCCGCCAGGAGCCTTCGATGCCGGCCTGGGCGCTGGAAGAGGATCATGTGGCCCAGCAGCCTGCCCACGACGAGCAGCCCCTGCCGCTCGCAGCCGACGACCACACGCTGACGCCGCCGACGGCCGATGTCGAAGCCTCCTGGCAGGTGGGGGCGCTGGTGACCGATGAGGGCGACGCACTGCCGCCGGCAGTCAGCGACGCCCCGCGTTGGGACGAGCCCGAAGTCGTGCCGCCGGAGCAGAGCGATCAGGGCCCTGAGCCAGCCGATGGGATCGGTGTGCCCGACTACGCGCTGCAGGCCGAGCAGCAGCCGGAATTCCGCGGCGTGTTCGATCTGCCGGCCGAACAGGCTGCTCACGATGAGCCTTCGCTGCCCGTCGAAGCCGCCGGCGAAGATGCGGCAACGGTCAATGAATCCAACGGCTACGACTGGGCCCCGCGCGTGGGCCAGGAGCGGCTGGAACTGGCCATCGCCTACCTCGATCTGGGCGACGCGCAGACCGCACGCACCCTGCTGGAAGAGGTCGCCGCTGATGGCGACATGCACTGCCAGGCGCAGGCGCGCGAACTGCTCGCTCGCTTGGACTGACCACTGGACCCAATGGCCGCCCATGACCCGTGACAACCGCATCGACTACGTCGAGTTCGCCTCGGCCGACCCGGCCGCCAGCCGTGCCTTCTTCGAGGCCGTGTTCGGCTGGTCGTTCGTCGATTACGGTGAGGACTACACCGCCTTCGACGATGGCCGCCTGCAGGGCGGCTTCTTCCGCGGCCAGCCGCAGCGTGCGGAGGCGGGTGCACCCCTGCTGGTGCTGCATGCCGACCTGCTGGCGCCGGTCGAAGCGGCCGTACGCGCCGCCGGTGGGCAGATCGTCCGCCCGGTTTTCTCCTTCCCCGGTGGCAGCCGCTTCCAGTTCGTCGAGCCCGGTGGCAACGAACTGGCGGTCTGGTCCGAACGCGACCCGGCCTGAGCGCCGCCCCACCCGCAACATCGAGGTAGCAGCACATGCGTTACGCGCTCGGCGTCGAGTACGACGGCAGCGATTTCAGGGGCTGGCAGAATCTGGGCGAGGGCGGGCCCAGCGTCCAGGCCAGCCTGGAGAAAGCCCTGTCCTCGGTGGCCGATGCGCCGCTGCAGGTGGTCTGCGCCGGCCGCACCGATGCCGGCGTGCACGGCCAGTGCCAGGTCGTGCACTTCGATACCGACGTGGTGCGCGATCCGCGCGCCTGGATGCTGGGGACCACCACCCGCCTGCCGCGCTCGATCGCGGTGCGCTGGTGCGTGCCGGTGGCCGACGATTTCCATGCCCGTTTCTCGGCGCGTGCCCGCCGCTACCGTTACCGCCTGCTCAACCGCGAGGTGCGCCCGGCGCTGGACCGGCAGACCCTGAGCTGGGAACGGCGCGCACTGGACGAGACCCTGATGCACGCGGCCGGCCAGGCCCTGCTCGGCGAGAATGATTTCAGTGCGTTCCGCTCGGTCCAGTGCCAGGCCCTGCATGCACGGCGCGAGCTGCAGTCGCTGCAGGTCAGCCGCCAGGGCGAGGTCATCGAGGTGGCGGTGCGCGGTAATGCATTCCTTCATCACATGGTCCGCAATATCGTCGGTTCGCTGATCCTGGTCGGCAGCGGCGAGAAACCGGTGGAATGGATCGCCGAGCTGCTGGCCGGTCGTGATCGCACCGTTGCCGGTCCCACTGCCCCCCCGCAGGGACTGGTGTTCCTGGGGCCGCTGTACCCCGACAACTGGCATCTGCCTGCCGAGGTCACCTTATGAGCCGCTCCTACTACCGTACCCGCATCAAGTTCTGTGGCATGACCCGCGCCGGCGATGTGCGCCTGGCCGGCGAACTGGGCGTGGACGCGGTGGGTTTCATCTTCGCCCGGGAAAGCAGCCGGCGGGTTGCCCCGGCCGAAGCCCGCGCAATGCGCCAAGCGATCGCACCGATGGTCGACGTGGTGGCGCTGTTCCGCAACAACAGCAAGGAAGAGGTACGCGAGGTGCTGCGCACGGTGCGTCCGACCCTGCTGCAGTTCCACGGCGAGGAAGATGAGAGCTTCTGCCGCAGCTTCAACATGCCCTACCTGAAGGCCATTGCCATGGGCGGGCGCGAAGACGTCAACGCACGCACCCTGCAGCTGCGCTATCCCAGCGCGGCCGGCTTCCTGTTCGACAGCCACGCCCCGGGTGGCGGTGGCGGCACTGGCGTGGCTTTTGACTGGGCACGCATCCCCACCGGCCTGCACCGCCCGTTCCTGCTGGCCGGCGGGTTGCATCCGGAAAACGTGAAGGACGCCATCCTCGCGACCCTGCCATGGGGCGTGGATGTGTCCAGTGGCATCGAGGTCGAGCCGGGCATCAAGGACGGCTACAAGATGCGCACATTCGTCGAGGAAGTGCGCAGCGCGGACTGCACCGTGCTGGAATGAGCCTGGCAGGGGCCAGGCAGGGGGCCGTCTGCGGGCGGCCCACACCTTCACATTTGTCCCTGTACACACTCTTCACATAGGATGAAAGCAACGCTGCGGCCATGAAGGCTGCCGCCGGATGCACGGAGACGCTCTTCGAGGGCGGTTCCGAACAGGTGCCACGCGCCCCTCAGCCTTGGAAGGCAAGCGATGCAGGAGTTCTTTACTGTCGTTTTCGGCTACCCGACCCTGCCGTACAGCATTGTGCTGGCGGTATCGCTGGTGTATTGGGGGCTTGCCGCTTTTGGCCTGGTCGATGACGGTTTCGGCGATCTCGGCGCCGACGGTGCGCTGGATGGCGGTACCGATCTCAGCGGCCTGTCGGCCCTGCTGCAGCGCTTCGGCCTGGGCGGCGTGCCGGTCATGGTCGTGGTCACCCTGCTGGGGTTCTTCGGCTGGGCCTTGACCTACTTCATCCATCTGTTCGTGCTGCTGCCGCTGCCGGACCTGCTGCGCTGGTGCCTGGGCACCGTCGTGGCCGTGCTCGCGCCGCTGCCGGCGGTACCGGTCACCGCGCTCCTGCTGCGGCCGATCCGCAGCTTCCTGCTGCGCCTGCAGCCGGTACCGCAGGCCTCGCTGCTGGGCCGGGTGGGCGTGGTTGCCTCACCGCGGGTGGATGCACGCAGCGGCCACGCTAACGTGGATGACGGTGGCGCCGGGCTGATCCTGCAGGTGCGCAGCGACATCGAACTGCAGCGTGGCGAGCGCATCGTGCTGGTCGAGCACGTGGCCGAACAGCACTGTTACCGGGTGGTCCGCGCCGACGCGGTCGCCCTCGATTTCCAGGACAACCTGCTTCCGGGCAACAAGGAGAATCACTGATGAGTTTCGCTGGCGCGGCCCCCTTCCTGATCGGGATCATCGTCGTCGTAGGCCTGCTGCTGGGCCTGGCAGGACTGTTCAAGGCGTTCTACCGCAAGGTCGACCAGGGCGTGGCCCTGATCGTCAACGACATGAGCGCCACGCCGAAGGTGCACTTCACCGGTGCGCTGATCATCCCGGTGCTGTACCGCGCCGAGCTGATGCGGATCAGCCTGATCACCCTGCAGATCGACCGCCGCGGCAAGGAAGGCCTGATCTGCCGCGACAACATGCGTGCCGACATCGCCGTGGCGTTCTACCTGCGGGTCAACGAGACCCAGGCCGACGTGCTGCGCGTGGCCAAGGCCATCGGCGCCGACCGTGCCTCGGACAAGCACGCGGTCGATGAGCTGTTCAACGCCAAGTTCTCCGAGGCACTGAAGACCGTCGGCAAGAAGTTCGACTTCACCGAACTGTTCGAGAAGCGCCAGGAATTCCGCGACGGGATCATCGCCGTCATCGGTAACGATCTGAATGGCTACGTGCTGGAAGACGTGGCCATCGACTATCTCGAGCAGACCCCGAAATCGCTGCTGGACCAGTTCAACATCCTTGACGCGCAGGGCATCCGCAAGATCACCGAGCTGACCGCCGCGCAGAACGTGGTGACCAACGAGCTGGAGCAGAACGAGAAGCTCGCCATCACCAAGAAGAACGTGGAAGCGCGTGAGGCGCTGCTGGCGCTGGAACGCCAGCAGGCCGAGGCAGAAGCACGGCAGAAGCGCGAGATCGAGACCATCCGCGCGCGCGAGGAAGCCGAGACCGCCAAGGTGCAGGAAGAGCAGCGCCAGCTGTCGGAGAACGCGCGCATCGAAGCCCAGCAGCTGATCGAGATCCGCGACCAGAACCGCCTGCGCGAAGTGGAAGTGGCCGAACAGAACCGCCAGCGTGCGGTGACCATCGAAGCCGAGCGCGTGGAGCGCGCACGCCAGCTGGAGCAGGTCACCACCGACCGCGAAGTGCAGCTGCAGGGCGTGGAGCGTGACAAGGTGGTCGAGCAGGGCAAGATGGATGTGGCCAACATCACCCGCGAGCGCATCTCCATCGACAAGACCGTGGTCCAGGAAGAAGAGCGCATCAAGGAAGTGCGCGAGGTGTCCGAGGCCGACCGCCAGAAGCAGGTGATGATCCTGGAAGCCGAAGCCAAGGCGCAGGAATTGCTGGTGCGCGAGGTGAAGGAAGCGCAGGCACGCGAAACCGCCTCCAAGCACCGCGCCGTGGAACTGACCACGCTGGCCCAGGCCGAGCATGAGGCGGCCGGCAAGCAGGCCGAAGCCAAGCGCCTGCTGGCCGACGCACTGCGCGCCGAACAGGCGGCGCCGGGCCTGGCCGAAGCGCAGGTCCGTGAAGCCTCGGCGCTGGCCATCGAGAAGGTCGGCATTGCCGAAGCCCGCGTGATCGAAGCCAAGGCCGAGGCCAGCCTGAAGCAGGGCAGCAACGAGGCCCAGGTGCTGGCGCAGACCCTGCAGGCCCAGGCCCAGGGCGAAGAGAAGATGGGCCTGGCCCGCGCCACCGCCACCGAATCGCTGGGCAACGCCGAAGCCGGCGTGGTGCAGAAGAAGCTGCTGGCCGAAGCCGAGGGCCTGGTGCGCAAGTTCGAAGCCATCGCCTCGCTGAGCGACCAGGCGCGTGGCCACGAAGAGTTCCGCATGATGCTGGACAACAGCCTGAAGCAGGCGCTGGCCTCGATCGAAGCGGGCAAGGAAGTCTCGCGCGAGAACGCCAACGTCATCGCCAGCGCGCTGCGCAATGCCGACATCGATCTGGTCGGCGGCGACGGTGGCATGTTCGAGAACCTGGTCAAGGCAGTGTCGCTGGGCAAGTCGATCGAAGGCTTCGCCGGCAAGAGCCCGATCGTGCAGGAGCTGATGCAGCGTTACCTGGGCGTGGCCGTGGCCGAACCGGCTCCGCGGCAGATCGCCGAGGATGCCGAAGCGGTGCCGACCGTATCGGCCAGCGTGGTCGAAAGCGCCCGTTGATGCATCGGGCGGTGGCCACCGTGGCCATCGCCCGCCCGCGCCGGCCGCAACCACGGCCGGCCGTCCGTGAGCCGGAAGCCTGCTGATGTCCGAAACCCAACCGACCGCCGAATCCCCTGCGCCGGAGGCCGGCGGCACCACCGTCGACCAGGCCGTCGCCCAGGGCGGTGCCTATGAAGTCCTGCGCCGCCGCCTCAGCGAGCAGGGCCAGCGCCTGCAGGCCCTGGCCGAGACCCTCAACCGCCAGCGCCTGGCCGAATTCGGCGACAGCCGCCTGGAAGTGGTGGGCCGGTTCCGCATCCGCAGCGAGAACAACTGCGTCGGCCGCGACATCGTCCAGGTCGGGCCCGACCGCCTGCTGTTCGGCTACAACGTGTTCATCGGGCTCAAGACCCACACCCGCATCGAGGATGTGTTCGGCCTGTACCGGCTGGTGCAGGGCAGCGATGGCTACGACGTCGCCTCGCTGGAGCTGAAGGGCAGCTTCCTCGACCAGCCCGGCTTCGTGCACGACTTCAACGAACTGTACGCCTACTACAAGCACGCGCGCCTGCTGCAGCTGATCGTGGTGGGCGACAAGCTGCTGGCCGCGTTCCAGATCGGCGAGCGCAGCAGCGACGTGCGCGTGTTCCGCTGGGCCCGGTCGCGCGACGGTGAACTGACCTACCTCGACGCGCGTGGCGAACGCGATATCGCGCTGCCGCCCCCCTTCGATTTTGAGTGGACCAAGGCCACCCGCGACCTCGCGGTCAACGGCCGCCACTCGCACCTGAACATCCTCGACACTCTGTTCGTGGAAACCACCGGTGGCGACCTGACCATCAAGGTCGAGAACAACACCGAAACCGGGCAGGGCATCTACAGCGAGCCGGTGGAGGACAGCACGCAGTCGCTGGACGACGCCCAGTTCGAGTTCGCCCGTGTCGGTTCGCTGCTGCTGCTGAAAGTGCTGCCCTACCGCGAGACGGTCTGGCGCGGGCTGATCTACAACACCCTCACCGGCGACATCGTGCGCAACGATGCCATCGTCCAGGCCTGCGTGCAGCTGCCCGAAGACCACGGCGTGATCTTCCCCGGCGGCTATTACCTGCAGGGCGGCGAGCACAAGGCCTTCGATGCCTCGATGGCCGGCATGCAGTTCAAGCGCAGCATCCGTTCGCCCAATGGCGAGGACGTGCTGTACATCTTCTACGAGCGCGAAGGCGGGCGCTCGGCGCTGTTCGTCTACAACACCATCCAGCGCATGCTGCAGAACCCGGTGTTTGGCCACGGCTATGCCTTCATGCAGGATGGGCGCATGGTGCTGTTCCACGCCGAAGGCAGCGAACCGACCCGCATCCATCCCATGCAGGTCTGGCAGACACCGTTCAGCAGCGACGAATTCGCTGCCAGCCGCCCGCCCGGCAACACGTTCATGGGCCGCATCGGCAATGCCGAACTGGTGCGCGGGATCTCCAACCTGTTCAACCTGGCCCGCGAGATCGACGGCCAGGATGTCTCGGTGCAGCGCTACCAGCGCCTGGTAGCCGACACCCGCCGCCTGTTCGACGCCCACCACTGGCTGGGCGACGAGGCCTGCGACGGTGCTGAGGCGCTGCTGCGGCAGATCAGCGCCACCGGCGAATCGGTGCTGGACGAATACGAAAAGGTCCAGTCCATCCGCGAGCAGTCGGCGCAGGCGATGGTTGAGGCGGAGGCCGCCTACAAGGCGTTGCTGGGTCGGCTGCAGCCGCAGAACTGGAACGAGGTGCAGGCCTTCGTCGAGGCACTGAACGAGATCACCGCGCTGCGTGGGCGGCTGCTGACCCTGCGCGAGCTGCGCTACATCGACACCGCGCGCATCGAAGCGATGGCTGCCGAACTGGTGCAGGCGCAGGACCGCGTCGGCGCCGCCACCGGTGAATTCCTCGCCGGCGATGCCGCGCTGGCACCGCTGGGCAGTCGCCTGCAACTGCTGGACGAAGCCGCCCATCAGGCAGCCAGTGCGCGCCAGCTGGACGAGCAGTTGGACCGCATGCGCGGCATGGCCGCCGACCTGGACATGCTGTCCGAACTGATGGCCGGCCTGAAGGTGGACGATGCCACCGCGCGCACCCGCGTGGTCGAATCGATATCCGCGCTGTACGCGCGCCTGAACCAGGCGCGCACGCGCGCGGAGCAGCGTCGCCGCACCCTCGGTTCGGCCGAGGCCGTGGCCCAGTTCGCCGCGCAGTTCGCGTTGTTCTCGCAGTCCATCACCAGTGCGCTGGCGATGGCCAGCGACCCGGAAAAGGCCGACGAGCAGCTGTCGCGCCTACTGGTGCAGCTGGAGGAACTGGAAAGCCAGTTCGGCGAGCACGAGCAGTTCCTCGGCGACATCCTCAGCAAGCGCGAGGAACTGGTCGAGGCCTTCGAAACGCACAAGCAGGCGCTGCTGGACGACCGCCAGCGCAAGGCCCGTTCGGTGCTCGATGCGGCCGACCGCATCCTGGACGGACTGGCCAAACGCACCGAGCGCTTCGCCACAGCCGATGAACTCAATGCGTTCTTCGCCGGCGATCCGCTGATCCTCAAGCTGCGCGAACTGGCCGAACGCCTGCGTGCACTGCGCGACAACGTCAAGGCCGATGACATCGAAGCGCGCCTGAAGAGCGTGCGTGACCAGGCCGTGCGCCAGCTGCGCGACCGCAGCGACCTGTACGAAGCCGGTGGCAACGTGGTCCGGCTCGGGCCGCGCCACCGCTTCAGCGTCAACACCCAGGCGCTCGACCTGACCCTGCTGCCCCGCGGCGACACGCTGGCCATCCACCTGACCGGCACCGATTTCCTGGAAACCCTGCACGATCCCGAACTGGATGCGCTCAAGCCGTTCTGGCCGGTGACCCTGGATTCGGAATCTGCCGAACTCTATCGCGGCGAATACCTGGCCGGCAGCGTGCTGCTGGCCGCGCAGGCGGGCAGTGATGGCCTGGACCTGGCCCAGCTGCAGCACGACGTGGCCGACCCCGAAGCGCTGGACCAGCGCGTGCGCGCATTCGCCGCGCCGCGTTACCGCGAAGGCTACGAGCGCGGCATCCACGACCATGACGCCGCGCTGATCCTGCGCGCCCTGCTGCCGCTGCAGCAGTCAGCCGGTGCGCTGCGCCATGCGCCACGCGTACGCGCGCTGGCCCTGTTGTTCTGGGCCGCACGACAGCAGGAAGAGACGGTCAAGCAGTGGCCCAGCCGCCAGGCCGGTGCGGAGACCCTGGCGCGCCTGTTCGGCTCCGATGAAGGGCGCAGCGCCCTGCGTGCGGAAATGGCCACGGCCATCGCCGCGTTCGCGAAGGCCGAAGCGTTGCCGTTCGACGATGAAGCCGCCGACGCCGCTGCCGCCTACCTGGGCGAAGAACTGATCAACGGCGAGCCCGTGTTCAGTACCAGCAAGCATGCGCAGGCATTGCTGGAGGCGCTGGCCCAGCAGCTGGAACAGGCCGGGCAGCGCGAAGCGCTGGAACGCGCCCTGCACCGGACGCAGGATCCGTTGGCGGCGCGCTGGGCATTGGCCGGACAGTGGCTGCGCGCCCTGGCCGGCCTGCCCGCGCAGGCAGCACACGCCGGCTATGCCGACGAAGCGGCGGCGCTGCTGCTGGTGCAACGCCAGTTGCGCACGCGCGGCAACGACGCGCCACTGCGGGTCGAGGTCACCGGCCTTCTCGGCGAGCACCCGCGTATCCAGGGCGGCACGCTGTCAGTGTCGCTGGACGATTTCCTGGCGCGGCTGCAGCACCACCTGAAGCACTTCGTGCCCGACTTCCATGCTTACCAGGCCGTACGCCAGGGCATCATCAACCGCGAGCGGCAGACCCTGCGCCTGTCCGAGTTCAAGGCGCGGCCGCTGTCCTCGTTCGTGCGCAACAAGCTCATCAACGATGTCTACCTGGGTGTCATCGGTGACAACCTGGCCAAGCAGATGGGCACGGTCGGCGAGAACAAGCGCAGCGACCTGATGGGCCTGCTGATGATGATTTCGCCGCCGGGCTACGGCAAGACCACGTTGATGGAATACGTGGCGCACCGCCTGGGCCTGGTCTTCATGAAGATCAACGGCCCGGCGCTGGGCCACGAGGTGCGCTCGCTGGACCCGGCGCAGGCGCCGGACGCGACCTCGCGGCAGGAACTGGAAAAGCTCAACCTGGCCCTGGAGATGGGCAACAACACCATGCTGTATGTCGATGACATCCAGCACACCCATCCCGAGTTCCTGCAGAAGTTCATTTCGCTGTGCGATGGCACCCGCCGCATCGAAGGCGTATGGCGGGGCCGTACGCGCACCTACGACATGCGCGGCAAGAAGTTCTGCGTGGTCATGGCCGGCAACCCATATACCGAATCGGGCGAGGTGTTCAAGATTCCCGACATGCTGGCCAACCGTGCCGACATCTACAACCTTGGCGATGTCCTGGGCGGCATGGAAGCGGCCTTCACCCTCAGCTACATCGAAAACAGCCTGACCTCCAATCCCGTGCTGGCACCGCTGGCCACCCGTGACATGGCCGACCTGTACCTGCTGGTCGATCGCGCGATGGGCAAGGACGTGTCGACCAACGGGCTCAGCCATGCGTACAGCGCCGCGGAGGTCAACGAGATCACCGCCACGCTGCAGCGCATGCTGCGCGTGCGCGATGTGGTCTATCGGGTCAACCAGCAGTACATCGCCAGCGCCGCGCAGGATGACCGCTATCGCACCGAGCCGCCGTTCCGGCTGCAGGGCAGCTACCGCAACATGAACAAGCTGGCCGAGAAGATCTCGCCGGTGATGAACGAAGAAGAGCTGCAGCAGCTGATCTCCGACCATTACCTGGGCGAGGCACAGCTGTTGACCACCGGTGCCGAGGAGAACCTGCTGAAGCTGGCCGAACTACGCGGCGTGCCGGACGAAGTGCAGGCGCAGCGTTGGGCGCAGATCAAGCGTGATTTCCTGCGCAACAAGGCCATGGGCGCCGACGACAGCGATGTCGGTGGGCGGGTGGTCGCGCAGCTGGCTGACATTGCCAGCGCACTGCAGCTGCCGCCGCCGGCTGCGCCGGTGGTGGCGGCCGATCCGGCACCGTGGCCGGCCTTGCTGGAGGCCCTGCAGCGCCTGGCCGAAGCACGCCCGACACCGGCCGTACCGACGCAGGCAGCGGAGACTGCGGCGCTCGCCGCGCCCACCGCACCGGCAACGCCGCTCGCCGAGGATCTGCAGGCCGGGCTGGCGCCGCTGGTACAGTTGCTGCTCGCTTCGCAGGCACAGCAGGAACAGGTGTCGCAGACCCTGGCCGCATTTGCCGGGTGGGCACGCCAGCAGGTCGAAGGCGCCGGTGGCAGCAGTGCTGCCGCCGTGCGCAGGCCGCGGGTCAGGCGGGCCAGTACACCGGAGGAGCGCGCACTGGATGAAGCGCTGATGCGCCACTTCTACGGTGAGTCGCTGCCGGTGGATGCCGCTGACGGCACCCCCATGCCGCCGCCGCTGCCATGACCGACGCGTCGCCCCTGCCGGTGCCGCAGCGGCCGGACACCGCCGATGTCGCACGGTTGGCCGACTACGGCACGCCGTTGCTGCAGGCGCTGGCCGCACGCGAGGTTGCGCTGCCGGCCGTGGCCGGTGAAGGACTCGTGGGGGCGCTGGCGCGTATTGCGCTGGCCCTGCAGGCCGCCGACCCGGCACGCCTGCGTCGGCAGGAAAGCTGGTGGGGGCGCCTGCTCGGTCGCGATGTCGAACGCCAGGCCGAAGGCCGCCGACTGCAGTCGCAGCTGGGTGTCCTCGCGCTGCAGGCACGCGAACAGGCGCAGCAGCTGCAGCAGCACGGCGCGCTGCGGGCCACGGCCATCAGCGCGGCCCAGCATGCGGCAGACGCGCTGCAGGTCTGGGCGGACGCGGCGGCCGCGTGGTTGCCGGGTCTGCACGCTGACGGGCAGGCGGCGCTGTCGCCGCGCATCGACCATCTGCAGCGGCTGGCCGCTCTGCGCCGTATCGAAGCTGGCCAATGGCAGCTGCTGCAGGAACAGGACGCGATGCTGCTGCAGCGCTTCGCCCGCATCCATGATGTCCTGCTTCCGGCATGGCGGCAGGCCGCCGTGGCCACACACACCGCCAGTGGCGCGGTGCACGCCGCCCAGGTGGCCACGCTGCACCAACAGATCGCCGACGAGGTCGCGGCGGCTCAGGCTAGACTGCGCTGAGCCGGCCGCCGCTGCCGCCTACCCAACTGCAAGGAGACTGCCCGATGACCCAGGACAGCCAGCACCCCGGTACGCTCGTACCTGCCATGACCACCGCCGCCGTGCTCGACGACGGCGCGCTGCAGGCCTTGGGGCTGGTCCGCGAGGACCTTCCCCGCATCGCCGAGATCGGCAAGGAACTGGACGACCTGCGCCCGGGCAACCTGCAGGTGTTCGGCCGCGAAGCAGCGTCGCGCACTGCGGCGTTTTCAAGCCAGCTGCTGGACCAGGTGCGCAACCGTGATCTTGATGACAGCGGCGAGAAGCTGGGCGAAGTCGTGCGCATTGCGCGCAGCCTGAAACTGGATGGCTTCGCCCAGCGTTCGAAGGTGCCGGTGATCGGCGGCCTGATCGATCGCCTGCGCGTGTCCAAGGGCGAGCTGGTGCAGAAGTTCAGCGACACCAATGCACAGATCGAGCAGTTGCTGGGCGACGTGGGCGTGCAGCAGGCGTTGATGGGCAAGCGTGTGGGCGAGTTCGACCGCATGCACGAGATCGTCCGCGAGGAACGCCACGCGCTGGGCCTGTATGCCGCCGCCGGCAAGCAGCGCCTGGCCGGACTGCAGGCAGAGCAATTGGCCGGCCAGGGCAGCGATGACCCGCAGCAGCGCATCCGCCAGAGCGAAGTCGACAACGCGATCCGCCTGATTGAAAAGCGCGTCTCCGACCTGCAGCTGATGCAGCATGCGGCCGACCAGTCGCTGCCGATGATCCGCCTGATCCAGGCCAACGCGCTGCAGCTGATCGAGAAGTTCAACACGGTGCGCGAGATCACCATCCCGTCGTGGAAGCGCCAGTTCGCCATCCAGCTCTCGCTGGGCGAGCAGAAGTCTGCGGTGGAACTATCCACGGCCATCGACGATGCCACCAACGAGCTGATGCGCCGCAATGCCGACCTGCTGCGCCAGGCCTCGGTGGACACCGCGCGCAGCAACCAGCGCGGCGTGATAGACGTGGCCACGCTGCGCCACGTGCACGACCAGCTGATCGCCACGGTGGAGGAAGTGCGCAGCATCCACCGCGAAGGCATGCAGCAGCGCCAGCAGGCGGAAGTGGAACTGTCGCGCCTGCGCGAGGACCTGCAGCAACGGCTGGCCGCCCCCACCACGCCCTGAAAAAGGGGACGGAGGGGATTAAGTCGTTTTTTCACAAACGACTTAATCCCCTCCGTCCCTTTTTTCATAGTTGCGCCACGGCCCAGTCGCCCAGTGCATCCACGCGCGGGTCGGCCGGGCCGTCCGGGCGCGCCAGTACCCAGAATCCGCCGGTCGCGGCGAAGCCCCATGGGGCAATCAGGCGCCCGGCGGCCAGATCCTCCGCCACCAGCGGCTCCGGTGCGATCGCCGGCCCCAGCCCCGCCACCGCGGCTTCCAGCAGGTAATACAGATGCTCGAAGCCGGTGCCCATCTGCAACAGGGCCGGGTCCAGCCCGTGCGCCTGCGCCCAGGCCGGCCATGCCTGCGGGCGCGAGCTGGTGTGCAGCAGGGTCTCCTCCAGCAGCGCGGCGGGCGGCGCATGGCGCAACCGCTGCGCGGCAGGATGCGAGGGCGCCACTACCACGCCCACCCGTTCCGGGGCCAGCTCGCGTATCTGCCAGCCGCGAGGCCACGGCGCCTGCGCCAGCAGCAGGACCGCATCCAGCGCCGCCTGCGCCTCGGTGAAGGCCCCATCCAGCGCCGACCATTGCAGGTTCACGCCGGGCAGGGCCGCCTGCAGCGCAGGCAGTCGAGGAATCATCCAGCGCGCCAGCACGCTGCCGCTGCAGCCCAGTACCAGTACCGGTGAGCGTGCGGGCTGGCGCAGGTCGCGCACGCAGGCCTCGATGCCGGCAAACGCCTCGCCGCAGGCTGCGTGCAGGCGCTGGCCGGCCTCGGTCAGACGCAGGCCGCGCCCGGCGCGCTGGAACAACGGCAGCCCGAGGTGGTCCTCCAGCAGCTTCAGCTGCCGGCTCACCGCGCCGTGGGTGACGTGCAGGCCCTGTGCGGCGCGACCCACGCCGCCCAGCCGGGCAGTGGCCTCGAAGGCACGCAGGGCATTCAGTGGCGGTAGCAGGGAGGTACTCATGTGAGATTTCCTGACGATATGCGCCAGATAATATCGATATTCCGGTCAGGATCCGTGCGCTAGAGTATCCACCTGTCTCGAACCAGCGGTCGCTTCCATGTCTGCCTCCCCCATTGCCGACTACCACGCCTTCCCGGACGCCCAGGGCCACTTCGGCCGCTACGGCGGCAGTTTCGTCGCCGAAACCCTGGTCGGCCCGCTGCAGGAACTGGCCCAGGCCTATGACCAGGCCCGCCAGGACCCGGAATTCCAGGCCGCCTACGACCGTGATCTGGCGCACTACGTGGGCCGGCCCAGCCCGATCTACCACGCCCAGCGCCTGAGCGACCACGTCGGCGGCGCACAGATCCTGCTCAAGCGCGAGGATCTGAACCACACCGGCGCGCACAAGATCAACAACACCATCGGCCAGGCCCTGCTTGCCGCGCGCATGGGCAAGAAGCGCATCATCGCCGAGACCGGTGCCGGCCAGCACGGCGTGGCCAGTGCCACCGTCGCCGCGCGCCTGGGCCTGGAATGCGTGGTGTACATGGGCGCCACCGACATCGAGCGGCAGAAGATCAACGTCTACCGCATGAAGCTGCTGGGCGCGACGGTGGTGCCGGTCACCTCCGGCTCGGCCACCCTGAAGGACGCGCTGAACGAAGCCATGCGCGACTGGGTGACCAACGTACAGGACACCTTCTACATCATCGGTACCGTGGCAGGCCCGGACCCGTACCCGCGCATGGTGCGTGACTTCAATGCCATCGTCGGTCGCGAAGCGCGCGAACAGATGCTGGCCGAGTACGGTCGCCTGCCCGATGCCATCACCGCCTGCGTCGGCGGTGGCAGCAACGCCATCGGCCTGTTCCATGCTTTCCTCAACGACCGCCAGGTCGAGATCTTCGGCGCCGAAGCGGCCGGTGACGGCATCCATACCGGTCGCCACGCTGCTTCGATTGCCGCCGGCCGCGCCGGCGTGCTGCATGGCAACCGCACCTACGTGCTGTGCGATGACGATGGCCAGATCATCGAAACCCATTCGGTCTCGGCCGGCCTGGATTACCCCGGCGTCGGCCCCGAGCACGCCTTCCTGGCCGACAGCGGCCGCGCACGCTACCTCGGCATCACCGATGAGGAAGCACTGCAGGCCTTCCACCTGCTGGCGCACACCGAAGGCATCCTGCCGGCACTGGAATCCAGCCACGCGCTGGCCCAGGCCATCAAGCTGGCACGCGAACGCCCGCGCGACCAGATCGTGCTGTGCAACCTGTCCGGCCGTGGCGACAAGGACGTGCACACCATCGCCGCGCGCGAAGGCCTGGTGCTGTGAATTACGTGCTGCGCCACGGTGGCGCGCTGGTGCTGGCGGTGGGGCTGGGCGGCTGCACGCCGCCTGATCCGCCGGTGCTGGCCCCTGCGCCGGCATCTCCCGCAGCGATTGCCCCGGCGCGCCAGGTGGCCAGCAACGACGATGACGCAGCACATCGCCCCATCGAGGATGTACCGGCGCCCGCAGCTGACAACGACGCCGACGACGAAACCGCCCCGGCGGTGGTCTCGGTCGCGCTGGACCATGCCGGCGATGTGTTGATCGGCCAACCCTTCAGCGAGCTGAAGGACGAAGCGCAGTGGCACTCGGCCGGGCTGGGCGAGGCCACCGCCGGGCGCTGTGAGTATTACGAGCGTGGCACGCTGCCTGAAGGCGTGGCGATGATGGTGCAGGACGGCGACGTGGTGCGCTTCGACCTGGCCCCCATCGACGACTCGGGCCAGGTGGTGGTCCAGCCCGGGCCATTCGGCCTGCGCCTGGACATGCCGCGCGCGCAGGCCCTGCAACTGCTGCCACGGGGCGCCATCGCGCGGCCCTACGGCGAAGACGCCGGGGCCGGCGAGAGCCTGCTCTGGCAGGACCCCGGTTCCGACCTGGCGATCCGCGTGGAGATCGTCGACGGCACTGTTTCCCGAATGTACTGGGGCGCCAGCGGCGCCGTTGACCTGATCGAAGGATGTACCTGACATGTCCCTATCCCGACTCGAAGCCTGCTTCCAGCGTCTGCGCGAGCAGCAGCGCAAGGCGCTGATCCCGTTCATCACCGCTGGCGATCCGTCGCTGGAGGCCACCGTGCCGGTCATGCATGCACTGGTGGAGGCCGGTGCCGATGTGATTGAACTGGGCGTGCCGTTCTCCGATCCGATGGCCGATGGCCCGACCATCCAGCGCAGTTCCGAGCGCGCGCTGGCCCGCGGTGCCGGCAGCCGCTACGTGCTGCAGGCGGTGGCGCAGTTCCGTCAGCGCGATGCGCAGACGCCGGTGGTGCTGATGGGCTACCTCAACCCGGTGGAGATCCATGGTTACGTGGCCTTTGCCGGGGCTGCGGTGGCGGCCGGCGTGGACGGCGTACTGCTGGTGGATCTGCCGCCGGAAGAAGCCGGTGAAGCGCAGCAGGCCTTCGACGCAGCCGGTCTGGCGCTGGTCCTGCTGGCCTCACCGACCACCAGCCAGGCGCGCGCTGACAAGCTGCTGGCGCTGGCCCGTGGCTACCTCTACTACGTCAGCTTCGCCGGTGTCACCGGTGCCTCCGAACGGCTGGACAGCGATGCCGCCAGTGCGCGGCTGCAGGCGTTGCGCGCGCGCGCCAGCGTGCCGGTGGTGGCCGGCTTCGGCATCAAGGATGCGGCCAGTGCCGCCGCGATGGCCCGTCAGGCCGACGGCGTGGTGGTCGGCAGTGCGCTGGTGGCGGCCCTGGCCGACGCAGGCTCGGCCGACGAGGCTGCCCAGCGGGCCGGCGCCTTCCTGGCTCCGCTGCGGCAGGCGCTGGACGCCTGACCCACGCATGCGCCACGGGCTGCCGGCCAGCGGCCGGCACTACCGACGGGGCCCCGGACGCCTGAGGGTAGTGCCGGCCGCTGGCCGGCATATGCGCTGCCCGCACGGCGTTGCCGCGCTAAACGTACGTCCCAGCATGGTTTTTTCCTGCTGGCCCGCGCCCTGCAAGGGGTGCACGGGCGGGGGCAGCAGAGCTAGACTGTCCGCCTTTGCGGCCCCCGGGCCGCCCTGAACGGAAGTGTCCTCCCGCATGAGTTGGCTCAGCAAGTTGATGCCGTCCGGCATCCGCACCGACAACACCCCCAGCAAGAAGCGCAGCGTCCCCGAGGGCCTCTGGGAAAAGTGCAGCAACTGCGGCAGCGCGCTGTACGGCCCCGAGCTGGAAGAGAACCTGGAGGTCTGCCCGAAGTGTGGTCACCACATGGCGATCCGTGCCCGCGCGCGCCTGGCGGCACTGTTCGACGCCGACAGCACCACCGAGATCGGTGCCCGCCTCGGCCCGACCGACCTGCTCAAGTTCAAGGACCAGAAGAAGTACAGCGAGCGTATCAAGATCGCGCAGAAGAACACCGGCGAGTACGACGCGCTGATCGCCATGCGCGGCCTGCTCAAGGGGCGCCCGCTGGTGGCATCGTCCTTCGATTTCGCCTTCATGGGCGGCTCGATGGGCTCGGTCGTCGGCGAGCGGTTCGCCCTGGCGGCTGAAACCGCCGTCGAGATCGGTGCGCCCTATGTATGCTTCTCCGCCAGCGGCGGCGCGCGCATGCAGGAAGGCCTGTTCTCGCTGATGCAGATGGCCAAGACCTCGGCGGCGCTGGGCAAGCTGCGCGAAGCAGGCCTGCCGTACATCTCGGTGCTGACCCACCCGACCACTGGTGGCGTGTCGGCCTCGTTCGCGATGCTGGGCGACATCAACATCGCCGAACCACAGGCGCTGATCGGCTTCGCTGGCCCGCGCGTGATCGAGCAGACCGTGCGCGAGAAGCTGCCCGAAGGTTTCCAGCGTTCCGAGTTCCTGCTGGAACACGGTGCCATCGACCAGATCTGCGACCGTCGTGAAATGCGTGCCCGCCTGTCCGACCTGCTGGCCCTGCTCGGCCGCCAGCCGGCGCCGGAGGTGGCGTGATGGCAGGCCGCAGGTACTTCGGTACTGACGGCATCCGTGGCCGGGTCGGGCAGAGTCCGATCTCGGCCGACTTCGTGCTGCGCCTGGGCAATGCACTGGGCCGCGTGCTGGTCGACCAGCGCGGCCACGACGGACGCCGGCCGATCGTGGTGATCGGCAAGGACACCCGCATTTCCGGCTACATGTTCGAAGCAGCATTGGAAGCCGGGCTGGTGGCCGCCGGTGCCGATGTGCAGCTGCTGGGTCCGATGCCGACCCCGGCGGTGGCCTTCCTGACCCGCAGCCTGGGGGTGGATGCCGGCATTGTCATCAGCGCCTCGCACAATCCGCACTACGACAACGGCATCAAGTTCTTCTCCGCCCAGGGCGAGAAGCTTGACGATGCCACCGAGCTGGCGCTGGAAGCGGCGCTGGACGTGCCGTTCACCACGGCCGAATCGGAGAAGCTGGGCAAGGCCGCGCGCGCGCGCGAAGCGGTCGGCCGCTACATCGAGTTCTGCAAGGCCAGCGTGCCGCGCACCTTCGACCTGCGTGGCGTGCGCGTGGTGCTGGACTGTGCCCACGGTGCGACCTACCAGATCGCGCCGCTGCTGTTCCGTGAGCTGGGTGCCGAGGTGATCGGCATCGGTGCCGAGCCCAACGGCGTCAACATCAACGACGGCGTGGGTTCGACCCACATCGACAACCTGGCGGCCAAGGTGCGCGAAACCGGCGCCCATCTGGGCATTGCCTTCGATGGCGATGGCGACCGCGTGCTGATGGCCGACGACCAGGGCAACCCCGTCGACGGCGATGATCTGCTCTACATCCTGGCGCGCGCATGGCAGGCAGATGGACGCCTGCGCGGTCCGGTGGTCGGCACGCTGATGAGCAACTTCGGCCTGGAAAAGGCCTTGGGCGAGCTGCAGATTCCGTTCGTGCGCAGCAATGTCGGCGACCGTTACGTGCACCAGGCGCTGGTTGAAGGCGGTGGCGTGCTCGGTGGCGAAGCGTCCGGCCATCTGCTGTGCCTGGACCGGGCCACTACCGGCGATGGCATCGTCAGTGCCCTGCAGGTGCTGGTGGCGCTGCGCGACACCGGCCAGACCCTGCGCCAGGCCCTGCAGCCGTTGGCGAAAGTGCCGCAGAAAACGGTCAACGTGCGCCTTGCGGATGTCTCGGCCAAAGCCACGGTGCAGGCCGACAGCGTGCAATCGGCGCTGGCCGCCGCACAGCAGGCGGTGGTGGGGCGCGGTCGCGCGTTCCTGCGCCCGTCCGGCACGGAGCCGGTGGTGCGGGTCACGGTCGAAGCCGACGAGGCCGTGCTGATGCAGGACACGCTGGATCGCCTGTCGGCTGCAGTGAAGGCGGCAGCCTCCGCCTGAGGTGGCTGCGCCGGGTCTGGACGTAAAACGCCCCGGGAGACCGGGGCGTTCTTGTTTTCCGCAGCAAGGGGCGCGTGATCAGGGCCCCGGCACCATCTTCTTCTGGCGGGCCTTGAAGCCGTTGAAGAACGGCGCGATCAGCGGGTTGTAACTCTGCGCGATGCGCTTGCGCAGCCAGCGGGCCGGGCGGTTGCGGATCGCGAACCGGTAGATCCGCTCAGGATCGCCGCCGACCACGTTGCGGCCGAATGGATGGGTGGTATGCAGGTAGCGGAAGCCGTGCTCGCGGGCAACCTCGACATGGTCTTCGTCGAAATCGCCGTAGGGCCAGCACAGGGTATCGGAGACTTCACCCAGCTTGTCCTGCAGCACTTGCCGCGACAGGGCCAGGTCCTGGCTGATGCCGGCGCGGCGCTGTGCACGATCCAGATCGTCCCTGCGCAGCCAGCGGGTATGGGTATGGGTGTGGCAATGCACCTCGAACGTGCCCGCGGCGATTGCTGCGCGCGCCTCACTCCAGCGCATCATCACATCGTCGCTGCGGTCGTTCTCGAAGATCGCCGCTTCGCAGCCGCGATGGTCGGGTGTTGTCGGCAGCGCGGCTCCGGCGATGCCCGCGTGCGGGCGCACCTCACCTTCGCCCATCCAGCCGGTGACCACGAACACCACCGCATGCATGCCGTACTTCTGCAGGATCGGATGCGCGTACACCCAGTTGTCCAGGTAGCCATCATCGAAGGTGATGACGATGGACCTGCGCGGCACCGGCTTGCCGGCCAGGAAGCCGGCGTACTGGTCCAGGGTCAGCGAGGTCCAGCCGTTGTTCGCCAGCCATGCGATCTGGCTTTCGAAGTTTTCCGGCGAGACGGTGATCATCCCCGGCGAGGGGCTGACGTGATGGTGCATCAGCACCGGAACGGTTCGCGCATCAGCCATGTCCCAGCTCCTTCAGCCACTGGCGGTAATAGTGTTCGGTGGTTTCGCCATGCCCGGCCGGGCTGAAGACGTGCGCATTGCGCATCCAGTCCCAGCCGGCACGGCCCATCATCTGCCGGCGCTGCGGGTCCTCCACCAGCAGGCGCAGGGCGGCGGTCAGTGCACCATTGTCGCCCAGCCGGGTGAGGATGGCATTGCTGCCTTCGACCACCATTTCAGGCACGCCGCCAACCCGGGTGGCGACGATCGGCACCGCCACGTACGCGGCCTCCAGGAACACCGTACCGGCGGCCTCCTTGTGCGAGGCCAGCGCAAAGATGTCAAAGCCGGTCATCAGCCGGCAGGCGCCGTCGCGGTAACCAAGCAGGTGCACCTGCCGCTGCAGGCCATGCTCCTCGCGCATCGCCAGCAGGCGCTGCATCATCGCATCGCCGTCGCCGACCACCACCAGGTGCAGGCGTGGGTTGGCCGTGCACAGCGGCGCGATCGCGCGCAGCAGCTCGGCATGGCCCTTCGGCTCGCGCAGCACCGCCACGCAGCCGACCACGATGTCCTCGTCATTGAATCCCAGTTCTGCCCGTACCTCGGCTCGCACGTCCTGCAGGCACTGCCAGGGATCTTCCTTGCGGATGTCGGTCCAGCGCGGCGGTACCGCGATGGGCGGCACGATGCCGATGGTGTCGCTGGCGATGCCGCGCTCGGCCAGCATCTGCTTGACGAAGCGGCTGACGGTGATCACCCGGTGCGGCAGCCCGGTGTAGGTCAGCAGCGAGTTGACCGGGCTCATCAGGTGCCGCGAGCGCACCACCAGCGGGGTGCCGGCCAGGCGCGCACCGGCCGCGGCGATCAGCGTGTCGCGGCGGCTGGTGGTATTGACCACGTCGTAGCGCTCGCGGCGCACCAACCTGGACACCGCCCAGATGCCGCGCAGCAGCCGCACCATGCCACCCATGCGCAGGGTGTGCACGGTGAAGCCATCATCGCGGGCCAGCGTGCCCAGCCGCGCATCGGGCTGGCACAGCAGCGCGACCTCGTGGCCGCGTGCACGCATCACCTGCATGTGGCGAAGGATGTAGATCTCCTGGCCGCCCATTCCTTTGGCGGCTTCGGTGTGGAGAATGCGCAACGGGCGGTTCATGGTGAATCGGTCCTGGAATTCAACGGTTGCGGAAGCGGGTAAGCGCGTCCCATGCGGTACGCAGGCTCGCCGGGTCGGGCGCCTGCTGCGGAAGAGGCAGGTAGTTCTGGTCCAGTGCGGTGGCGTTGCCGAACTTGTCGAACACGTAGATCGCTTCGCCGTGGCGGACCGCGCGCTGCGACCAGCTCTCAACGACCAGCGAGCGCAGACCCTGCGGCACGGCCAGCAGGTCCTGGCCGGTGCTGAAGTCGCCCAGCGCGTTCTCGCAGCCCAGCGCGTGCCGCATCAGCGTCGGCACCCAGTCCTCATGCGAGCTGGTGCGGCTGTCGTGGCCAGCAGCTTCACCCGGCCAGCGCAGCACGAACGGCACCTGCAGCTGGTAGTTGGAGAAGTTGCCGTTGTGGCCCCAGTAGTTGAGCTTGAGGTCGTTGAATTCCTCGGCGTGGTCGCCGGTCACCAGCACGATGGTGTCCTGCTCCAGGCCCTGCGCACGCAGCTGTTCAAGCAGCTGGCCGACCAGGCTGTCGGCGTAGTGCACGGCGGTGTGGTAGCGGTTGAGTTCCGGCGCCGGGTCATGGTCCGGGCCGAACTTGAGGAAGTCGATGTCGGCGGCCATCGGCGTGGCCACCGGCGGGTAGCCGGCCGGCATGTGGTACGGCGCGTGGGTGGAATCGAGGAACACGAAACCAAACCACGGGCGCTGCGCGGCATGGCTGCGGCTGATGTCCTGCTGCAGCGAGGCGACGATGCTCTGGTCACGACCGGATGCATCCAGCTCCGCCGGCCCCTGGTGCAGCTGGTCGCGTACGTCGGCGAAGACGGTGCGGTCGAACTCGGGGCTGTACAGCGGTGCGCTGCCGTACAGATGCAGGTCGTAGCCCTGCTGCTGCAGCACCTTGAACAGCTGCGAGCCTCGCTGTTCATCGAGCATGCTCGGCCAGTAGCCACCGGGCAGGCCGTACAGCAGGCCGAACAGCCCGTAGCGGGTGGCGTTGCCGGTGCTGAAGTGGTGGTCATACACGCGGGCAGAGCCTGCCAGCGCCGAGGTGTTGGGCATCAAGGCAGGCGTCAGGGCATCGTGGCGCAGCGATTCGAGCACCACCATCAGCACGTTCGGGCGGCGATGGCTCTGGCAGCGCAGCGGCTGCAGCGGGTACTGCAGCTGGGCGTGGCGCGGGTCGGGCAGGCCGGCCTGGGGCTGGCTGCGCACACCCAGCCGGCGCATGAAGCTCTTGGCGGTGATCGGCTGTGCCCAGGGCAGGTAGTTCCACTGGCCGATCACGGCGCGCTCGCCGCGTGCATCGTAGTAGGCGGTGGCGACCTGGCCGCCGCCCATCAGCAGGGCGATGGCGGTCCACGCCCGCAGCACGCGGCGGCGGTGCGCAGCCGGTGCCAGCACTTTCCAGCAGGCCCAGGCCAGCAGCGCCTGCGCGGTGAAGATGGCGGCGACCAGGCCGGCCGCCTGCAGCCAGGTTTTCCACGACAGGCTGACCTGGTCCTGCAACGCGCCACCGAACACCATGTTGGCGACCATCGCATTGAGGTGGAACCGGTACAGAGCAAAGACCTTGGCATCGACCAGCAGCAGGCACAGCCACAGGGCCTGCAGCGTGATGGCTGAAAGCGTCAATGTGCGCGTACTCCGCGGCCACACACCGATGGCCAGCGGCAGTGCGCCGGCCAGGGCGCCCAGGGCCAGCAGGTGGCCGGGCAGGGCGATGGCCAGATAGGCCAGGCCGAGCCCGCCGCCGGGGTTGTCGTGCAGCGGCACATTGCCCAGCGTGATCAACAGGGCCAGGACCGCGTTGGCCGCCACAAACAGCGACCACCACGCCAGCCGGTGCCAGCGGGGATCGGTTGCGGAACGCGCGGCAGGGGTGGAAACCGGCAGAACGGTGGACATGGTGCTGGGGGCAGGGGGTGCAGGGAGTGGTGCAGGGCGCGCGCTGCATAGGCGCCCGGATGGGCCGCCTGCGCGCGCGGGTGGCGCAGTGTATCGGTTTGTTTCATTGTATCGGCGGCGTGTCCGGGTCGATATGTCACAATGTTCAGGCTGGCCGGCAGACTGCTGCCGACCCTTTGACCCACCGACAAGCCAGGAACCGCTGTGAGCCAGATCCCGACCCTCGACATCACCCGTTTTGACAGCGACCGCGAGGCCTTTGTGGCCGAGTTGGGCGCGGCCTATCGCCAATGGGGATTCGCGGGCATCCGCAACCACGGCATCCCGCAGGCCGACATCGACGCGGCCTACGATGCCTTCAAAGCCTTCTTCGCCCTGCCCGATGAGGTCAAGCGCAAGTACCACGTGGCCGGCAGCGGTGGCGCGCGCGGCTACACCCCGTTCGGCGTGGAAACCGCCAAGGGCTCCAAGCACTTCGATCTGAAGGAGTTCTGGCACATCGGCCGTGAGATCGCCGATGACTCCAAGTACCGTGACGTGATGGCACCGAACCTGTGGCCGACCGAGGTCGAAGGTTTCCGCGAGCGCGGCTACGGCCTTTACCAGGCGCTGGACAACCTGGGTTCGCGCGTGCTGTCGGCGCTGGCCCTGCATATCGGCCTGCCGGAAGACTTCTTCGCCGACAAGACCAACTTCGGCAATTCGATCCTGCGCCCGATCCACTACCCGCCGATCACCACCGACGACATTCCGAACGTGCGTGCCGGTGCCCATGGCGACATCAATTTCATCACCCTGCTGGTCGGCGCCAGCGCCGCAGGCCTGGAAGTGCAGTCGCATGATGGCCAGTGGGTGCCGTTCACCTCCGACGCCGACACCATCGTGGTCAACATCGGCGACATGCTGCAGCGCCTGACCAACCACGTGTATCCGTCGACCATCCACCGCGTGGTCAACCCCCCGGGCGAACTGGCCCGCCAGCCGCGCTACTCGGTGCCGTTCTTCCTGCACCCGAACCCGGATTTCCTGATCGACGTGCTGCCCTCGTGCATCACCCCGGACAACCCGAGCCGGTACCCGGAGCCGATCACCGCCCATGGCTTCCTCGAGGAACGCCTGCGCGAGATCAAGCTGAAGTAATGAGAAAGCCGCCGAAAGGCGGCTTTCTCATTACGGGTAGCGCCGGGCCGTGCCCGGCGAGCGCAGCGGAGGGTGTTCGGCAGGGCTGCGCCCTGCACCCGCAGAGGCCAAAGCCAAAGCGGCTGTGGGTTTCTGCGTGTTGGGCGGGGCGGTGTGGGCTGGCAGGACACGCCGTAAACCCATCCCTGGGGGCTCGATGGCGCCATCCATGGCGCCAACGGTCCTGCCAGCCTACGCCGCCCCACCCCCGACAATTTCCCGCGGCTGTTGGTAGGTGTCGACTTTGGTCGACACGATCTATCCATGCCATGTGTGGATGGGATCTGTCAGGTCTCGAAGCGGGGGAGGGGCTCTGTTTCTGCTCTTGCTTTTGATCTTCTTTTTTCTTTCCGTGGCGGGCGGAACCGTCGGAATGTGTCAGGGGCCGGGCGGGTGGGGCTGGCGAGGGTATCCGCGGCATGGATGCCGCGGCCAAGCCCCCATGGACGGGTTCACGGCGTCCCTCGCCAGTCCCACCCGCCCGGCCAATCCCACAAATCCCACCGGGCTCTCCGCGACCAACCCCAAACCCCGCCACGAGGGGCTGCGCCGTTGGCTGAAAATCCATGTAACCGCTTACAAGGAAACGGGTTTTTGCCGTAACGGGTATCATGGGCGGCTGATTTCACACAGGAGCCACCCGCTCATGCGCCGCAAGATCGTCGCCGGAAACTGGAAGCTGCATGGCAGCCGTCAATTCGCCACTGACCTGTTGGGGCAGGTGGCCGCCGGCCTGCCGCTGGACGGGGTGGACCTGGTGATCCTGCCGCCGCTGCCGTACCTGGGCGAGCTGGTCGAAGATTTCGGCGAGACCGGGTTGCTGTTCGGCGCCCAGGACGTCAGCAGCAACGAGAAGGGCGCCTACACCGGCGAGGTCTGTGCGGCCATGCTGCACGAGGTCGGTGCCCGTTACGGCCTGGTCGGCCACTCCGAGCGCCGCCAGTACCATAATGAAAGCAGTGAACTGGTCGCCCGCAAGTTCGCTGCGGCCATGCACGCCGGCCTGGTGCCGGTGCTGTGCGTGGGCGAGACCCTTGAGCAGCGCGAGGCGGGGCAGACCGAGGCGGTCATCGCCAGCCAGCTGGCCCCGGTGCTGGCCCTGGTCGGTGCCGCCGGCTTCACCAATGCCGTGGTCGCCTACGAGCCGGTCTGGGCCATCGGCACCGGCAGGACCGCCAGCAAGGAACAGGCCCAGCAGGTCCACGCGTTCATCCGTGGCGAAGTGGCGCGCATCGATGCTAGAATCGCTGATTCACTGCCCATTCTTTACGGCGGCAGCGTGAAGCCCGACAATGCCGGGGAACTGTTCGCGCAGCCGGATGTCGATGGTGGGCTGGTCGGTGGCGCCTCCCTGGTGGCCGCGGACTTCCTGGCCATCGCGCAGGCGGCGGTCGCGAACCAATCCTAGAAGTATTGTCCGAGGGCGGATTCCCAATGCTGATGTTGATCCTCAATGTCGTCTACGTGCTCGTGGCCGTGTCCATGATCGCGCTCATCCTGATGCAGCGTGGTTCGGGTGCGGCGGCTGGTTCGGGCTTCGGCGCTGGCGCCTCGGGCACCGTGTTCGGCGCGCGTGGCGCGTCCAACTTCCTGTCCAAGTCGACCAAGTGGTTGGCCGTCGTGTTCTTCGGCATCAGCCTCTTCATGGCCTGGTATGCCGGCCACGGCAGCCGCCCGGCGGCCGACCAGGACCTGGGCCTGATGTCCGCCCCGGCGGCCAGCGTTCCGGCCGCTCCGGCAGGTGAACTCCCGGCCGTTCCGAAGGCCGATGCGGTCCCGGCAGCCCCGGTTCCGGCTGCGACTGTGCCGGCTCAGGCGGAATCTTCGGTTTCTGGTGAAGAAAAGCCGTCGGAAGGCTCCCAGAAAGACTGAAGACGGTTACAATATGCGGCGCATCGGGTGGTATGACTGATGTGATCGTTTGCCCAGGTGGCGGAATTGGTAGACGCACTACCTTGAGGTGGTAGCGACTTAGGTCGTAGGGGTTCGAGTCCCCTCTTGGGCACCATTTGTAAGTAAAGCGGGTTCGCTTGGCGCGCAAGGCGCCAGATGGATTCCCGTCCACTCCCCCATGCCAAAGCGCCTGCAGGCGCAGCGGCAGAGGCAAGAGAGAATCGCTGTGCTGGCCGAATATTTGCCGTCTCTGCTGTTTCTGATCGTTGCCACCGGTATCGGCATCACGCTGATGCTGGTTGGTCGATTCCTCGGTCCCCGCCGCCCCGATCTGGAAAAGCTCTCGCCGTACGAGTGCGGCTTCGAGGCCTTCGAAGACGCGCGCATGAAGTTCGACGTGCGCTACTACCTGATCGCGATCCAGTTCATCGTCTTCGACCTGGAAATCATCTTCATCGTGCCGTGGACCCAGGTCTTCATGGAACTGGGCGCCCGTTCGCTCGTCACCATGGGCCTGTTCGTCGGCATGCTGTTCCTCGGTTTCATTTACGTCTGGAAGAAGGGAGCGCTGGAATGGGAGTGATTCAGACTCTCGATGGCCTCATGAACAACCCGGTCCCGGAAGGGCGGGTTGATGACATCCTGCGGCCGGAAGGCGACAACCCGCTGCTGGAAAAGGGTTTTGTCACCACCAGCGTCGACGCACTGCTGAACTGGGCGCGCACCGGTTCCATGTGGCCGATGACCTTCGGCCTGGCCTGCTGTGCGGTGGAGATGATGCACGCTGGCGCCGCGCGCCTGGACCTTGACCGCTACGGTGTGGTGTTCCGCCCGTCACCGCGTCAGTCCGACGTGATGATCGTGGCCGGCACCCTGGTCAACAAGATGGCCCCGGCGCTTCGCAAGGTCTACGACCAGATGCCGGATCCGAAGTGGGTCATCTCGATGGGCAGCTGCGCCAACGGCGGCGGCTACTACCATTACTCCTATTCTGTCGTGCGCGGCTGTGATCGCGTGGTGCCCGTGGACGTCTACGTCCCCGGCTGCCCGCCGACCGCCGAGGCGCTGGTGTACGGGATCCTGCAGCTGCAGAAGAAGATCTGGCGTACACAGACCATCGCCCGCTGACCCTTCCACACTACAAGAGCGCGCCAAGCCCCCATGGCAGAGCAAGCATCCTTCATCGACCGACTGTCCGCACGTTTCGCTGGTGCGAAGGTCATCGTGGTCGAACCCCGCGGCGAAGTGACGCTGGAGGTGCCTGCCGCCGAGTGGCATGCCACCGCGCTGGCGCTGCGTGACGAGTTTGGTTTCGAGCAGGCCGTGGATCTCTGCGGCGTCGACTACCTTGGCTATGGCTCCGACGAATGGGACACCGCTGATGTGTCCTCGCAGGGCTTCAGCCGTGGCGTCGAAGGCAAGGCCCAGGGCCGTTTCGCGTGGGGCGAGTTCCCCACCGAGGAAAACGGTGCCGACGGCGCGAGCCCGCAGCACATGCCGACCCAGCGTTTCGCCGTGGTCGCCCAGCTGCGCTCCTACCAGCACAACCTGATGTTGCACCTGCGCTGCTTTGCCCCTGACGAAGCACTGCCGGTGGTGTCCTCGCTGACCGGCATCTGGCCGGGCCTGAACTGGTTCGGGCAACATCACCGTCAATGGCCGTCCGCTGGACGAGTTCTTCGGTCGTGAGACTGCGCGCATGATCGTGCGCCAGCCGCTCGAGCTGACCAAGAACACCGAAAGCTTCGACATCCTGGTCACCGCCGCTGGCGGCGGCACCACCGGCCAGGCCGGTGCGATCCGTCTGGGCATCGCCCGTGCACTGGTCGAGTACGACGAAACCCTGAAGTCCGAGCTGCGCAAGGCTGGCTTCATGACCCGTGACGCCCGTGAAGTCGAGCGTAAGAAGGTCGGTCTGCACAAGGCCCGTCGCGCCACCCAGTTCTCCAAGCGCTGATTTACCACGCCTGGTTGGGCTCCTTCGGGAGCCCGCTGGTTGGAAACGCAAAAGCCCGGCTTCGGCCGGGCTTTTGTCGTTCTGGGATCATGCGTCTACGGGTTGCCGGCCAGCGGCCGGCACTACCGTTGGTGCGACCAGATCAAAAACAAAAAAGCCAGATCTTTCGATCTGGCTTTTTTGTTTTTAATTTGGCTGCCCCGGATGGATTCGAACCACCGAATGCCTGAGTCAGAGTCAGGTGCCTTACCGCTTGGCGACGGGGCAATGTAACGTGTAACTATTTTCTCACTTTTCACGCTGAAAAACAACTTCAACATGGTGGCTATGGGTGGACTCGAACCACCGACCCCAGCATTATGAGTGCTGTGCTCTAACCGGCTGAGCTACATAGCCTTGGTGAGCCCGCTATTCTGCTCATATGTATCGGGGCTGTCAACACTTTTGTGCCGAGCTTGTGGGCCGACAGACGGCATGGGATAGTCCTGACCAGTAGATTTTCTTGGGAGTCCGCATCGTGATCGATCCGGACGGCTATCGACCGAACGTCGGCATCGTGCTGAAGCGGCAGGACGGGCAGGTGTTCTGGGCACGACGCGTGCGCCGGGATGGCTGGCAGTTCCCGCAGGGTGGGATGAACACCGACGAGACCCCGGTCGAGGCCATGTATCGTGAACTGCAGGAAGAGACCGGCCTGCTGCCCGAGCACGTAGAAGTGCTCGGGGCGACACCGGGCTGGCTGCGCTACAAGCTGCCGGCCCGCGCCATCCGCCGTAACGAGCGGCAGGTCTGCATCGGCCAGAAGCAGGTCTGGTTCCTGCTACGTCTCACCGGCGATGAATCGCATGTGCGGCTGGACCATACCGACTCGCCCGAGTTCGACAACTGGCGCTGGGTTGATTTCTGGTATCCGGTCGAACATGTGGTGATGTTCAAGCGCGGGGTCTATGCGCGCGCGTTGCGCCATCTGGCACCGCTGGCACGCGGGGTGGCCGGGCAGGGTGTGACGGCCATGCCCAAGAGCGCAGCCGAAGCTTGGATGCCCGGCCATACGGCCGGCCACGACCGCCCGCGCAAGCGTCCGCGTAGCCGCGGCTATTGGCCGCGCAAGGCGCAGGGCGACACGCCCTCCAGCTGAGGGGATGAACGCTAGCGAGAATGGTTCAGGTCTCTGATTGACAACCATTCTCGTTTCGATTGGAATGGGCATCAGGCCGCTTCTGGCCTGTCAGCTTGGTTCCCGCCTGTGTACGTCTGCATCTGCAACGGAGTCACCGACCACCAGATCCGCGAGGCGGCCAGCACTGGCGTCACCACGGTGGGCGAGCTGACCATGCGCACCGGTTGCGGCGCTACCTGCGGTTCCTGCCTGGACATGGCCGGCGATCTGCTGGCCAAGGCCATGGCCACCCACGACCTGCCGCTGCCGGTGCTTGGCCTGCAGGCGGCCTGAGGCACGCCCACGCGGAACCTGCCGCAACCGGGGCGGCCGTACAGGCCAATGAACACGATTCGCGTTCCTTCACGGGCCGGCCAAAGCCGGTAGAGTGCGCCCGTCAACACGCACGGGAGCCAGCCATGAAAGGCGACGCCAAGGTCATCGAATTCCTCAACAAGGTCCTCTTCAACGAGCTGACCGCGATCAACCAGTACTTCCTGCACGCCAAGATGTTCAAGAACTGGGGCATCAAGGAACTGGCCGAGTACGAGTACAAGGAATCGATCCATGCGATGAAGCGCGCCGACGCGCTGTCCGACCGCATCCTGTTCCTTGAAGGCCTGCCGAACTTCCAGGCGCTGGGCAAGCTGCGCATCGGCGAGAACCCGCCGGAGATGCTGCAGTGTGATCTGTCGCTGGAGCAGGATGGCGTGGTGGTGCTGCGCAACGCCGTGGCGTACGCCGATTCGGTGGGTGACTACGTGAGCCGCTCGTTGTTCACCAGCATCCTGGATGCCGAGGAAGAGCACATCGACTGGCTGGAAACCCAGCTGGATCTGGTCGAGCGCATCGGTGAGCCGAAGTACGTGCTGAGCAAGCTGGAAGACTGATTCAACCGCGCTGCGCCGCACGTGTTCGCATGTAGAGTCGAGCCATGCTCGACTGCCTTTCCCACAGCAGTCGAGCATGGCTCGACTCTACAAAAGCGGTAGTCGAGCAAGCTCGACGCTACCGTTCCTGCGCCAGGTAGCCGGTCAAGGCCACGCGTGCGCGGGCGAACTCGGCCACCAGCAGCGCGACCGCCACGGCGGGGCGCTGCAGACTGCCGGCGCGGGCTTCATGCTCGATGCGTCGGGCCACGGCCGACAGCGACAGGGCGCCGACGTTGGCGCTGGACGATTTGAGACTGTGCGACAGCGCCTGCAGGCGCTCGATGTCGTTGCCCTGCGCGGCCTGCTGCAGGGCCTGCACCAGGGTGGGTGCATCTTCCAGGAACACGGCCACGATCTGCAGTGCGGCCGGACCGATCACGCCCTGCAGTTCTTCAAGTACGCTGCGGTCGAGCACCGGCTGTGGCGAAGTGTCCGTGTCGGGCGCAGGAGGTAGCGTCGAGCTTTCTCGACTGTCCTCATACCGAGAACAGTCGAGAAAGCTCGACGCTACGGCTGCGGGCGCTGCGCCCCAGCGCTGCAGCAGCGCATGCAGGGTTTCGCGGTTGATCGGTTTGGACAGGTAATCATCCATTCCCGCCTGCAGGCAGCGCTCGCGGTCACCGGCCATGGCGTTGGCGGTCATGGCGATGATCGGCAGGCGTGCGCGGCCCGTGGTGGCCTCCTCGCTGCGCCATTGGCGGGTGGCGGCATAGCCATCAAGCACGGGCATCTGGCAATCCATCAGTACTACCTCGATGCCGCCCTGTCGCAGTGCCCGCAGGGCCTGCTCGCCGTCGTCGGCCAGCTGTACCTGGCACTGGAACACCCGCAGCAGCTGTTCGGCCACCATGCGGTTGGTCGCGTTGTCTTCCACCAGCAGCACGCGCAGCCGCAACGGCGGCAGTGCTGGGGGGGCTTGGCCCGCTTCGGTCGCAGCCAGCAGCGCGGCCGGCCGCGCGCTGAGGGCCGGCGTGGCCAGCAGGGCATGCAGGGTGGCGTCGCTGAAATCGGCGGGCAGACGTTGCTGGTGCGGCTGCACGGGGGAGGGGGCATCCTGCAGCCAAAGCACCTGCAGCGTGTCTTCCGCGCCGCGCTCGGCCAGCGTCCGCTGCAGCGTGGCTTCACCGCCACGGCGGTGGCGCGCATCCACCAGCAGCCAGGCCGGCATCGGCTGGCCCGGGCGTGGCACCGCACGCAGGCGCTCCAGCAGGGCATCGCGCTCGGGCACCACCTGCACCGGCAGCCCATGGTGGGCGGCAACGCGCTCCACGCGTGCCTGCAGCGCCACATCGGTGCTGTGCAGCAGCAGTGGCGCGGGATCGCGAGGTTGCGCCTGCAGGTCGCCGGGAATCTTCAGCAGCGGAATCTCGAACCAGAACGTGGCTCCCTGGCCGGGCCTTGACTGCACGCCGATCTGGCCTTTCATCAGGTCGATGATGCGCTTGCAGATGGCCAAGCCCAGCCCGGTGCCACCGTACAGGCGGGTGGTCGATGCATCGGCCTGGCTGAAGGACTGGAACAGCCGTGACTGCAGCGGGGCGTCGATGCCGATACCGGTGTCGATGACTTCAAAGCGCAGCTGGTGCTGGGCCGGGCTTTCGCCAAGGCGCTGCAGGCGCAGCTGCACCTGGCCGCGCGCGGTGAACTTGATGGCATTGGCCAGCAGGTTGGTCAGCACCTGGCGCAGGCGCACCGGGTCGCCGCGCACCGGCAGGCGCACGGCCGGGTCCAGCTGCAGGGCCAGATGCAGGCCCTTGGCTTCGGCCGCGCGCTGCAGCAGCTGCACCACGCCGTCCAGCAGCTCGCGCAGGTTGAAGCTGGTGATTTCCAGTTCCAGTGCCTGTGCTTCCAGCCGCGAGTAGTCGAGGATGTCGTCGACGATGCGCAGCAGCTGCTGCGAACTGGCCGAGGCGGTGGCCAGCATCTGCCGCTGGTCATCGCCCAGCGGCCCGCGTGCGATCAGCTCCAGCATCGGCAGGATGCCGTTGAGCGGGGTGCGGATCTCGTGGCTCATGGTGGCCAGGAATTCACCCTTGGCCAGCGCGGCCGCCTCGGCGGCCTGCTTGGCCTGCAGCAACTGCTGTTCCAGCTGGCCCTGGCGTTCGGTGGTGCGGCGCAGCTGGTCGCGCTCGTTGGCCAGAAGGGTGCGTTCGCGCTGCAGTGCCGCCAGCGCCTGGCCGCGTTGGCGCAGGCGCAGGCCGAGGGCCAGCGCCACGCCGGCGGCCAGCACCACCGCCGCCAGCAGCGCGACCGTCAGCGGCACTCAGAGCACCGTGTTGTGGAAGTCGAAGTTCAGGTCACTGCCGGCCGACTGCACCATGTTCCCCTGGATGAAGTCCACGCCGCCGACCCACATCGCGGCCGCCGCCTGCGGGTCTTCGATCTGCTGGCCGATGATCTGCAGGCCTGCGGCATGTGCCCGTTCGATCACCCGTCGCAGTTCCTCGCGCGTACCGGGGTTGGAATGGCTGCTGGAGAAGCGTGCCGCCGTGCGCACGAACGACAGCGGCAGGTGGGTGAGCAGGGCATCGGCTTCGCTGCTGGGTTCGAACTGGCTGAGGCAGAAGCGCACGCCGGCCGCAGCCATGCGCTGGCAGAACTGCTGCAGCGGCACGGTGTGGATGAGCGCGTCGGGCAGGCGCACGTCGATCACCAGCGCGCTGCCGGGCAGGTCGCGCTGCTGCAGCGATTCCAGCAGCCAATCGGCGAACGCATCGCGCTGCAGCGTGCGCAGCGACTGCGAGACGAACAGGTTCAGCGGCTGGGTCGCGTGGCGGTACAGGTCGAGCAGGCCCATCGCATGTTCCAGCACCTGCTGGTCGAGGTCGGCGATGCGCCCGGCCGCCTCGGCGGCCGGGATGACCTGGCCGGCGGTGAGCACGGTGCCATCGGCCTGGCGAAGGCGCAGCAGCAACTGGTACTGCGCGGTGTCGCCGCCGGCCACGGCGACGATCGGCTGGTAGGCCAGTTCCAGCTGGCCTTCCAGCAGCGCCAGGTGTTCCTGCTCGGTAGCTGCCTGGCGGTGTACGTGGCTGGCCACGCCTGCACTGAGCAGGCGCGCCTGCAGGGTGGTGCGCTCGATGGCCTCCAGCGCGCTGCTGGCATCGTCGAAGCCCGGTGACAGCGGCGCATAGCCGACCACCCCGCGCAGATGCACTGATTCGTCGTCGCGGATGATGAAGGCGCGTGCGGACAGCTGTTCGCGCAGGGACGCCGCGATGGCGTCCAGGCCCTGCTCGTCGGCATCGCGGGCCAGCAGCAGGAAGCTGTTGTCGTTCAGGCGCGCCAGCAGGTGCGGATGGCCGGCTTCGGCCAGGCGCTGGCCGGCCTGCACCATCAGCCGCTCGAAGGCGGCATAGCCGTAGCGCTCGCGCAGGCCCAGCGCGCTGGAGATCTCCACGAAGAACACACCGCCGCGGTCGCGGTGCGCCAGCGCGGTGTTGAGCTGCTGCAGCACATGGTGGCGGGTGGGCAGTCCGGTTTCCGGGTTGCTGCTGGCCGGTACACCGTTGGCGCCGGGCAGGGTGGCGGCCTGCGCGCGGGCGCGGCGGATGCGGTTGGCCACGGCCGCGATCAGGTGGCGCGGGCGGATCGGCTTGCTCAGGTAATCGTCGGCGCCGCTGTCGAGCACCTCGAACTGGCGCTCCGGGTCCGGGTCGCCACTGAGGAAGACGATCGGCAGCAGCTGCATGCCGGGCTGCTGGCGGATCATCGCGGTCAGGCGCATGCCATCCAGACCCGGCAGGTGCAGGTCCATCAGGATCAGGTCGGGGCGCTGCTCGCGGATGGCCTGTTGCACGCCATCGGCATCGGACAGCACCACGGCCTGCATGCCCGCACCGTGCAGCACGCTCTGCGCGAACAGGGCCTGTGCACGGTCGTCTTCGACGATCAGCACGCGGTAGGAAGAGTCGGCGGCGGCTGGCGCGTCGCTGCTGTTGCCCGCATCGTCCGCTGCAGGCGGCAGCGGCAGCGGCAGCGGCAGCGGCAGCGGCGGCGTCAGGCTGCTGGACGCCATGGCCGATACGACGGGCAAGGGCGGGTGATCGGTGGCGCCCGGCGCGCTGGCCCAGCGCTGCCAGTGGTCGGCCGGAGGGGTTTCAGCGCGTCCCGGGCGGGCGCCCGCGGGGAATTCGTTTGCGGCCATCGGTGCTCCTGGTGTCCACGACCATTATGCGCCAAGCCCGGCGTTCAGCCGGTACGCGGTTGGCCGGGTGTGGCAGCGCTGCCGGCGCGGGCCAGCCAGCGCACGCCCTTCCACAGGGTGCGCCAGACCAGCCATACCAGCAGGGCGCCGGCCAGGCTGCAGGCCAGCACCACCCCCAACGCGATCCACGGATGGGCCAGTGCCAGGGCCAGGCCGCCGATCACCACGGTGTCTTCCGCTGCAGAGGCGACCCAGTTGCTGGCCGGTTCGGGCGAGGTGTTGAGAAGGGCGCGGGTGCCGGCCTTCAGGCCGTGGCTGGCCAGGGCGACGCCGGCGCCGGCCAGCAGGCTGCCGGTGCCCAGCTGGCCATCCGGCGACAGCGTGGCGGCGGCAAGGAACGCACCGGCCGGTACCCGGGCCAGGGTCTGGACGAGGTCCCAGATGGAATCGACGCCGGGAATCTTGTCGGCGAAGAATTCGGCAACGGCCAGCACCGCCGAGGTGCCCAGCACCCACCAGGATTCGGTGGCCTGCAGGGCCGGCGGCAGGTCGACCCAGCCGAGCAGGCCGGCCAGACCGACGCCGAACACGGTGAGGTACACGCGGATGCCGGCCAGCCAGGCCAGCAGGATGCCGATCACGAACAGGTGGGCTTCGGTCATGGCGGGCTCCGGCGACGGAACTGTGCGGGGTGCCACACTATCGGCGATGACGTCGCTGAACACCACCGCCGGGTGCCGGCCGCCGTCGGGGAATGCCACCGTTCCTGTCATACACTAGCCCGTCGCTTGCTACAGGGGCCGTGCTGGTGTCGCCATTGCGAGTCCACGGAGACTTCCCATGAACAACCGCCCACCCATGCGCGTGCAGGTCCGCCTGCCCGGCGCGAACCCGCCGCCGGTCGACCGCCGTCGCCTGCTGGTCATTGCCGGCATCTGGCTGCTCAGCCTGGTGCTGGCGGTGCTGGGAGGCTGCTGGCTGGGCGCGCCGCGCGACGCGCAGGGCCAGCGCCTGCAGGCGGCCGAAAAGCACGCCGACACCCTGCAGGCGCAGCTGACTGAGCTGCGCCAGAAGCAGGCCACGCTGGAAGCCTCCGACCGCATCAGCCGCGCGGCCAACACCGAGGTGCAGTCCTCGCTGGCCGAGCGCGACGAAGAGATCGCCGGCCTGCGTGCCGACGTGGCCTTCTACGAGCGCCTGGTCGGTTCGACCAGCCAGCGCAAGGGCCTGAACACCCACTCGATCGAGTTCAGCCCCGAATCGGCCGGCACCTGGCAGTACGCCGTGGTGCTGACCCAGAACCTCAACCGCGGGGCCATCAGCCAAGGGCAGATGCGCTTTACCGTCGAAGGCGTGAAGAACGGCAAACTGGCCACGATCAGCTGGGATGAGCTGCACCAGCGCAGCAAGGTGCCGGGACAGGATTACTCCTTCCGGTACTTCCAGCAGCTCACTGGCAGCGTGATGCTGCCGGCAGACTTCACCCCGCAACGGGTGCGGGTGACACTGGGCAGTGGTGCAGGGGGCACCACGCAGGTATTTGACTGGAAACAGGCCGGCGCGCCGGCCAGCAAAGGGGAGTAGGCAGATGTTCGGAAGCAGCAAATCCAACCGTGAAAGCCAACTGGTGGTGGATGCCCTGATCGGCAGCCAGGTGGTGATCCGCGGCGATGTGGAATTCAGTGGCGGGCTTTATGTGGAAGGCCGCATCCACGGCAAGGTGATCGCCGCCGAAGGCGCCAGTGGCGCGACCCTGACGGTCGCCGAGCATGGCGTCATCGAAGGCGAGATCCGTGCCCAGGTGGTGGTCATCAGCGGCCGCTTGGACGGTGACGTGCATGCCAGCGAGAAGGTCGAGCTGACCCCGAGTGCGCGGGTCAACGGCAATGTCCATTACCAGGTGGTGGAAATGAATGCGGGCGCCCAGCTGAATGGCCGGCTGATCCATGCCAGCAGTCCGGTTGCGGCCCTGCCCGCACCGGAAGGTGAAGCAGCCGAGGGCAAGGGCGGTACCGCCGCGCGTCGCAAGCTGGCCGAGGCGATGGCTTGAAAGCCGTCCCCGGCGCCCCCATGCTGGGGCCATGAGCACGCTAGTTTCCCTGCCCGGCGCCACGCCGGCCGCCGCTCCCGACTACCAGTCGCTGGAGCGGCCGCTGAACTTCACCGAATCGGCTGCGGCCAAGGTGAAGGAACTGATCCAGGACGAGGGCAACCCCGATCTGGCATTGCGCGTGTACATCGAGGGCGGTGGCTGTTCCGGCTTCCAGTACGGCTTCGAGTTCGACGAGAACCGCGCCGAGGATGACCTGGCGGTGCAGACCAGCGGGGTTACCCTGCTGGTCGATCCGCTGAGCCTGCAGTACCTGATGGGCGCCGAGGTCGACTACACCGAGAGCCTGACCGGTGCGCAGTTCGTGATCCGCAATCCGAACGCGAAGACCACCTGCGGGTGCGGCAGCAGCTTCAGCATGTAGATCCACGCCATGCGTGGATGTGCCTGTCCGGCGGACAGCACCAGCACACTGCGCACACTGTCGAACTTGCCACCTGCGGCAATTGGCGGCAGGCTTGCCGGATGCTTACTTCTCCTTCGCCGCTTTCCGGTTTCGCCTTCGTGGCCGAGCCGCTGGAGCGCGCCGATGCCCTGCGCGACGATGCCGAAGCACTCGCACGCCTGTGGCCGGATGCGCGCATTCTTGTCCTGGACCGGGACGGCACCGCCTTCACCGCTGAAGACGACCAGCCGATCGCGCTGACCGGCGCCGACATCGGCGGTGGCCCCGGTGCGGCCATCTTCCTTGGCCTGCGCGGCGGGCAGGCCTGGTTCTCCGTCGAAGCGGCCAACATCACCCAGACCGCACCGCGCCGGCTCGACCTGCGCCAGGCGGCGCTGCTGTGGAGCGTGGCAGACGCCACCGCCTTCAGCTACGCCCGCGGCATGTCCTACTGGCATTCGCGCACGCGCTTCTGCGGGGTATGCGGTGGCGCGGTGGTGTTCGCCCGCGGCGGTTTCGTCGGTCGCTGCCCGCAGTGTTCCACCGAGCATTACCCGCGGGTCGACCCGGCGGTGATCGTGGCGGTGGAAAACCAGGGCCGGTTGCTGCTGGGCCGCCAGTCCAACTGGGCCCCGCGCCGCTATTCGGTGCTGGCCGGCTTCGTCGAGCCCGGCGAAACCTTCGAGCAGACCGTGGTGCGCGAAGTCCACGAAGAGAGCAAGGTGCGGGTGACCGCCTGCCAGTACCTCGGTTCGCAGCCGTGGCCGTTCCCCGGCGCGCTGATGGTGGGCTTCCGCGCGCAGGCGCAGGACGACGTGCCGACCGTCGATGGCGAGCTGGAAGATGCTCGCTGGTTCACTGCTGAAGAGGTGGGGGCCGCGCTGGCACGGGACGTAGAGGACGATGGCGAAGGCATCCGCCTGTCGCCGCCGATTTCAATCTCGCGCGGGTTGATCGAGCACTGGTACCGGCAGCAGCAGGGGTGATCGCCGCTGCCTTGCCGGGGCGTGCCGGTGGCAGCATTGCCGCCACCTGAACACGCGCCGGGTTACAGTAACGTTCACCGCTGAACGCGCCGCTGCGACAGGTAAGGTAGCGGCGCAGAACGCTTGTTCGTAGGGAGACCTGCCATGTTCACCACCCTGGTCGCCGTGTTGGTGGCGCTGGCTCTGGGCCACGTTGCCCCGGCTGCTGCCGCGTCGCTGCGCCGCTTCGACGGCTTCCGGCGCTGGCTGGGCTGGTTGGACGCGCATGGCGGGCGGGCGTGGCAGGGGGCGGCCGGCGTGGCGCTGGCGATCATGCCACCGCTGCTGCTGATGGCCCTGCTGGCCTGGTTGCTGCACGGGGTGCTGTTCGGGCTGCCCGGCCTGCTGCTGGGCGTGGCGGTGCTGGCCTGGTGCTGGGGCCCGCGAGACCTGGACCGGGATATCGAGGCCATCATCGACGCCGACGATGCGGCAAGCCGCCAAGCGGCGGTGCGCAACCTGCAGGCGGCCGGTGGCAGCCTGCGCGAAGACGTGCCCTCGCTGGTCGAGGCCACCGTGTTGAATGCGCTGCGGCGCTGGTTTGCGGTGCTGTTCTGGTTCCTGCTGCTGGGGCCGGTGGGTGCGCTGGGCTACCGCCTGCTGGCGCTGATGGCCGAAAGCCCGATGCGTGCGCGGGTGCCGGTGGAGCCGCTGGCGCTGGCACAGCGCCTGCTGGCCTGGATCGAATGGCCGGTGGCACAGCTGATGGCGTTCTCGATGGCGCTGGTCGGCAACTTCGACACGGCATGGAAGGCCTGGCGGCAGGCCCACGGTGAGCGCCTGGCAGGCAACATCGGGTTCCTGGGCGCGGTGGCGCGGGCGAGTGTGAATGCCGAGCTGCGCGAAGAAGCGCATGACTACACCGAAGTGGGCCTGTTGCCGGTGTGGCAGCGGCTGCCGGACCTGCGCGATGCGATGAGCCTGGTGTGGCGGATGCTGCTGCTGTGGCTGGCGGTGCTGGCGCTGCTGGTGATTGCAGGCTGGGTGACGTAGGTGTTTTTTGCAGGGCTTGCAGCCTTGCACCTGCAGAGGCAACGTCCGGAGCAACAGCAACAGGTGCCCCCGACAATTTCCTGGGGACGGATGTCTTGTAGAGCCGAGCCATGCTCGGCTCCGAGCAAGCGCAGCGAAGCGATCCGCTCTCGTTTTTGATCTTCTCTTTCGTTTCCGTGGTGGACGCGCACGGAAACTGTCGGTGGCCGGGCGACCTTCAGATACCGCCACCGACCACGAGGGGGCTGCGCCGTTGGCTGGAAACCTAGACCGGCGCCAGCGCCGTGAACGGTGCCCACGGCAGATTGCGCAGCAGCGCGTAGCCGGGCAGCAGCCAGAGCCAGAACGTGGGGTTGGCCAGCACCCGCATCAGCGGATCCAGCACGCGCGGGCGGATGCCGGCGATGTTCAGAAGCATCAGCAGCAGGAAGGGCTGGCTGATGACCAGCAGGGGATTCATCGCCAGTGCCGTGGTAACGTCGCCATGCAGCAACGCATGCGCGCAACGGGTGCCACCACAGCCCACGCAGTAAAGGCCGGTGAGCGCACGGAATGCGCAGGGTGGGAAAGGGCTGGCGGCGCTGCTGGGATCGACGCGGTACAGCAGCCAAGCGGCGGCGGAGGCGGCCGCCAGGGCCGGTGGCGCCGCGAACCAAGTCCAGCGCGGGAGCTGGACCTGGCTCATCACTGGCCCAGCTGCCCGCGGATTTCCTGCATGCGCGCCATGTAGCCGTCGATGCCGCCCATGGTGAGCAGCGAAACGACGAAGACCACCACGCCCAGCGCGATGATGCCGAAGGTGACCCACATCCAGATCTTCGCGGTGCGCGAGGCAGTGACGGCGCCCACCACATCACCGGCTGCCAGCAGCTTGCTGACCTTGTTGCCGTAGACGATGGCGACGATACCGGTGGCGATGCCAGGCAGGCTGAAACATGAAAGGCAGCAGACGATGAACGATGCAACCGTGCCGATGATGGACGGAACCAGATAGGTCTGCGGGGCGCCGGCTGCGAGCTGCGGCGGCTGCGGGGTGCTCATGAATCATTCCTTGACGAGGGGCGGCCGTCATCTTGACATCGGAGCGACCGTTCGTCCAGTGCAGTTGCGGTGCCGTGGCGCCCCAGGGACGCCACGGCGTTGGATCAGTTTGCTTCCTGCGGCCACAGCAGCAGGATCTGGAACAGACCGATCACGCCGTCGGAAACGCCGGTCGGGGCAACATTGGTGGGCAGGTCTTCAATTTCCAGCATCACTTCGTTGTTCATGCTCGCAGTCCTTTTGGATGAAAAGCCTCTCGTGATGGAAGCAGGTGCCGCCGAGAGGCATCGGCACCTGTGTTCGTACCGGTCAGTCGCGCTTGTACAGATCGGCGGCGCTGGCCAGGTCCAGGCCGGCGTCCAGTCGGCCGCCGTCGTGCAGGCTGCGCGCAGCCATCGCCATCAGCGGGTCGGCATCGTCGACGAAGCGCCGGCTGATATAGCTGTGCTGCTCCAGGCGTGTCTGCAGGGAGTGGATGGCCTGCATCGCCGAGACCCTGATACGCCGGTTCGGCTGCCCGTCCAGCAGTGCGTGCAGGGTGGGCAGCGCGTCCCCGTCACCGATCATGCCGAGCAGCGCAGCCAGTGAAGCCTTGCGGTACACGTAAGCCGCTTCGGGAATGCCGGAGATCACGCCCTTGTGGGTATCGAAGAAGTACTGCTCGGTGTCCTGGCTGCGCGGTGACAGCAGCATCAGGTTCAGTGAGATCGACAGCTCGGTCGGCGCGTGCTGGATGTGGATGTCACGCCGCTCGCGGTAGAACATCACCTTGCCCTGCGGCAGGGTGGTTTCTTCCAGCGCGGTCAGTTCGACCGGTTCGCCGACATAGCCCACCACCTGGCTGGGGTCGTACTCGAAGATCTCGGTCCTGTAGCCGGAACCGAAGCAACCGGCGGTGAGGAAGGCGAAATTGTGGTCGTGCGCCAGGTTGTAGGAGAAGATCCGTTCTTCCTGTTCGCGGATGGCGCCGGACAAGCGGGGCGGCGTCCAAATGTTGGCACGCACGTAGAAGCTTTCGCTGCCGGCCAGGATGATCGACTGCGGGGTGTAGCTGACCTGCCGGTTGCCCTGCAGGAAGGCGTCGGCCTGCTTCTGGATCGCATCGCGGATCAGGTGCGGGTGCTGGGCCAGGCCGGCCAGCGCATCGGCGAGCTGCAGCGCGCTTTCCGGCTCGTTCACGTCCACCTGCGCGCGCGCCAGGGCCATGAATCCGTCCAGGTCCAGCGGCTGGGTGTGCCCGGAGAGTGTCGGCGTGATCGCCATCAGTTGCGGGCTCCTGTGTAACGGGCCAGTACGTTGGCCGCACTCTGGCGGATCTGCGCGTGTGCATCATTGCGCGCGCCTTCCAGCAGCTGCAGCGCCTGCGTCGGGTCGATGCGGCCCATGGCCTGGATCGCGGCCCAGCGCACGAAGTGGCTTTCATGGGCGGCGAGACGGGACAGCGTATCGCTGCCACCATCGCGCAGGGCGCCCAGCGTGCGCGCCATGATTTCCAGTTCGGAATGGATCGGGCTGGAGGAAATGGCCTGGATGACCTCGCCGCGCTCGCGATCGATCATCCATTGCAACGGCTGGCGCACCGCCCCGATCAGCTTGGCCACAAGGGTGGGGCGCTGGATGCGCAGGTCATGCACAGTGCCCGTGCTACCGCATAGCAACGCGCTGCCGACTTCAAGCACGCTGCTGTCGAGAAGGTGGATCCGGCTGCCTTCGGCGACTGTTGCAGGCGCATCGAGCTGATAGGTGTTCACCTGCAGCGTGCCGTTCAACGGCATCACGATCAGCTCGAACGGCTGCGTATACAGGAAGCGCGTGTTGATCGACTGCTGGACCACCTTCAGCTGCCAGCTCGGCCCCTGCGCCAAGGTGACGGCGAACGCCTCCTGGCTGGGTTGGCCGCAGTCGGACAGTTCCTCAAGGATACAACCGCGCAGCCATTGGATCAGGTCCGCCTGCCGCAGCAGGCCGATACATCCGCCGAGACTGCCGCCCGGAACGGCCAAGTGCCGCTCGATGTCCCGGGTGAACTCCGTTCTGAACTGCATTGTGATCTTCCGTGTCGTCGATGCGCTGCCGCGTCTGCGGCGAGCATCGAGTCTATGTCCAGCCACCGAAGCGGCGCAAGCGTGTCACGGATGTTCGCCGCGCAGGAGCCGCACCTGGGCCTCCAGCGCCGGGGCGTCGGTGTGATGACCATCCACCGCCGGCGCCGCCACCACCTGCACCGTCGCGCGGAAACGCCGCGGCACGCGCATGCGACCCAGGCGGCTGTCGCGCCGGCTCCACATGCTCGACCACATGCCGCGCAGCGCCATCGGCACCACCGGCACCGGCCGTCGTTCCAGGATCTTTTCGACGCCGGACTTGAACGGTGCCATCGCGCCATCCTTGGTCAGCGCGCCTTCCGGGAAGATGCAGACCAGTTCACCCTCGGCCAGCGCCGCATCTATCTCATCGAACGCGCGCTGCATCAGCGCCGGGTCCTCGCGCGCACCGGCGATGGGGATCGCCTTGGCGGTGCGGAAGATCCAGCGCATCACCGGGATGTTGAAGATTTTGTAGTACATGACGAAGCGCACCGGGCGCGGGATCGTCGCCGACAGGATCAGCGCGTCCATGTAGCTGACGTGGTTGCAGACCAGCAGTGCGGCGCCTTCATCGGGCACGTTGGCCTCGATGCCGTGCGGGCGCAGCCGGTACAGGGTGCGCACCATCACCCAGCTGAGGAACCGCATCAGGAATTCGGGGACGATGGTGAAGATGTAGATCGCCACGATGGCATTGGCGATGGCCAGGGCCAGGAACAGCTGCGGAATGGTGACGCCCAGCTTGCTGGCGGCCAGGCCGATCAACGCCGCAGCCACGATGAAACCGGAGTTCTGGATGTTCAGCGCGGCGAACACGCGGGACATTTCAGCCCTCGGTGTACGGCTCTGGATGAGCGCGAACAGAGGCACCACGAAGAAGCCGGTGAACAGGCCGATACCGACAAGATCGATGATGATGCGGATGCTTCCCGGCGCGTGCACGAACTGCGGCAGCGACAGTCCCTGCGCGGTGGCCACGCCGGCACGGGCAAAGTACAGATCAAGCAGGAAGGCGGTCATGCCGAACGCACCCAGCGGCACCAGGCCGATTTCCACGGTGCGCGCCGACAGCTTCTCGCACAGCAGCGAGCCGACGCCGGTGCCGACCGAGAACAGGGCCAGGGCAAAGATGTACAGCGTCGGTTCGCCGCCGAGGTTGACCACCGCGTAGCTGGGCAGCTGCGAGGTGAGGATGGTGCCGACGAACCAGAACCAGGACACGCCGAGGATGGCGTTGCGCACGGCTTTCTGCTTGCGCGCCATGCGCAGCACGGCCAGCGATTCGGGCAGCGGGTTCCAGTTGATCTTCAGGTCCGGTGCGCCGGCATCAACGCGCGGGATCATGCGCGCGGCCACGTTGCCGCAGACCGCCAGGATCACCACGGCGGTTGCGGCCACGGTGGGGCCGTGGCTGCCGGCCAGGGTGAAGATGAGGCCACCGAAGATCATGCCGGTGAGGATGGACAGCGAAGTGCCCATTTCCACCAGGCCGTTGCCGCCGGTCAGTTCCTCGGGGCGCAGCACCGAGGGCAGCACCGAATACTTCACCGGCCCGAACAGGGTCGACTGCAGGCCGGTGCAGAACAGCGCCACCAGCAGCACGCCCATGTGCTGGGTGAAGAAGCCGATGCCGGCCAGCGACATGATCACGATCTCCATGGTGGTGGTGATCACGATCAGCCGCGATTTCTCCAGCTTGTCGGCAATCTGCCCGGCCAGCGCGGAGAACAGGAAGTAGGGCAGGATGAAGATGGCCGGTGCCAGGTTGGTGTACAGCGAGCGTTCGGCCTCTGACACCCCCAGGTAGAACAGCAGGCCGATGATCGCCTGCCGGTACACGTTGTCGTTGAAGGCGCCCAGCGACTGCACGATGAAGAACGGCAGGAAACGGCGCTGGCGCAGCAGGGCGAACTGGTTGTGACTGGACATGGAGCCTCCTTGACCGCCGCAGCCTAGCATTCCTGCCCGTGTGTCGGGACGGCGGCCAGGTGCATCCACGCGTGGCGTGGATCTACCTGGACCTGCGGCTATGGGTGCGGACCGTTGGTCCGCACACCTGCAGAACTTCAGACGATATCGTCCACCACGCCGCCATCCACGCGCAGTGCCGCGCCGGAGGTCGCCGAGGCCTGCGGCGAGGCCAGATAGACCACCATGTTGGCCACTTCCTCGACCGTGGCGGTGCGCTGGATCACAGAAGACGGCCGGTGTGCCATCACGAACTCGCGGCCGATCTGCTCCAGCGGCTTGCCGCTGCGCTGGCGTTCCTCTTCGAACATCGCCGCGAAGCCGTCGGACAGGGTCGGGCCAGGCAGCACCGCATTGACGGTGACACCGCTGCCGGCCACGCGCTTGGCCAAGCCGCGCGACAGCGACAGCTGCGCGGTCTTGCTGACGCCGTAATGGATCATGTCGGCCGGAATGTTGCGTGCCGATTCGGAGGAAATGAACAACACGCGGCCCCAACCGGCTGCCACCATCGCCGGCAGCAGCGCACGCGACAGGCGTACGCCGGACATCACGTTGGTCTGCCAGTAGCGCTCCCAGGTCGCGTCTTCAGTCTCGAAGAAGTCCTCGGGGCCGAAGATGCCGGCGTTGTTGACCAGGATGTCGACCTGGGGCAGGCCGGCCAGCAGGGTATCGACGCCGGCTGCATCGGAGAGGTCGGCGGCGACGCCGGTCACGTCGGCACCCGGAACTGCAGCCAGCAGGCGCTGGCGTGCGCGTTCGATACTCCCGGTGCTGCGGCCGTTGAGGATTACCCGCGCACCGGCTTCGGCCAGGCCCTGCGCGATGGCCAGCCCGATGCCGGCGGTGGAAGCAGTGACCAGCGCGGTGTGGCCGGCGAGTTCGATCTTCATGGAGGAGTCCGTGAGCAGGGGAACACCCAGTATCCGCGCAGCCGCGTGATCGGGGTGCAGCGCCAGGCGAAACGCGCTGTTGCGCACGGCGCAGTAGATCCGCCCCATGCGTGGATGCAGCACCGGTAGCGCCGGGCCATGCCCGGCGGCACGTTGTCAGGTGAGCGTACGCACCGCCTCATTCGCCGCCGCGCGCACCTTCGGCAGCAACCGCAGCACCAGCGCCATCTGCGTGCGGATCAGCTGCAGCTTCGGCGGCATGGCATCTTCGATCTGTTCCAGCTCGGCGGCCACCGCACGATCAGCGTCGTTGTCATCTTCCGCGACCGGCTGGCGTGCGGCCAGGGCCGTGGCCAGCTGCTGCAGCGCCTTGCGCACGCGTTCACCGGCCGCCAATGCCAGCGGATCACCGGCGTAGCTGTCCACCTGGTCGCGGTGCGCGCCCAGCGCCGACAGATGGCCGAGCAGGGTGTTGGACAATGCCAGGAAATGGAAGCCCGCATCCAGATTGCGGCGCACATGGCCGGGCTCGCGCAGCATGTTCGACAGCGCCGTGGACAGCGCGGCATCGGCGTTGTGCATGTCGCGGCGGGCGATGCGGTAGGCGAGGTCGTCACGCATGCCGCTGCGGTACTGGCCCAGTACCGAATCGAGGTAACGTGCGGCGGTATCCAGCACGCGTGCCAGCACGAGGTGCAGCTGCCGGCCCTGCCAGTCCGGCAGGATCAGGAATGCGGCGGCGGCGGCAATCGCACAGCCCAGCACCGTATCGACCATGCGCGGGACGATCAGCACGAAGCCGTCGCCGATCAGGTTGAAGCAGGTCAGCGCCATCACCGTGATGGCCGCTGAGGCGACCAGGTAGCGATCAGTACGGTTGTAGAAGAACACCAGCGCCGACAGCAGGGCGATCAGCAATTGTACGTGCAGCTGTGGGAACAGCTGCAGCAGCGCCCAGGTGAACACCAGGCCGGCCAGCGTGCCGGCGATGCGCTGGGCCAGGCGTTGGCGGGTGGCGCCGAAATTGGGGCGGCACACGAACACGATGGTCAGCAGCACCCACGAGCCGTTCTGTGCGTTGAACAGGCGGATGGCCATGAAACCGGCGACCAGTGCCACGGCCATGCGCAGGCCATGGCGGAACAGCACCGAGCCGGGCGTGAGCTGCTGGCGGATGCGCACGCCCATTTCGCGCAGGGTGTGCGGGTTGCTGTCGCGCAGGCGCGTATCGACGTTGTCCAGGCTGGCATCCGAGCGCTCTGCGTCGAGCAGGCGGCGTTCGATGCTGCGCAGGTTGTGCACCAGCAGATCCAGCGAACCGAGCAGGCGCTGCCACTGCGGGCGCTGCTGTTCACGCAGGTAGGCCAGTGCGTCGGCCAGATCGCGTCCGGCCTGCTGGTTGCTTTCGCCGTACACGAAGGGGCGGCGCAGGCGGATCGCCTCACCCAGACGCGCACAGGCCTGGCCCTGCAGATCGAGCAGGCGTTGGCAGCGGTACAGCACGTCACTGTGGAAGAACGCGTCGACCAGCGCGCCGTAGGGGTAGTGCGAGGAGCTGGCGCGCTCGTGGAAATCCTGCGCCATGTAGTACAGGCGCAGGTACAGTCCGGAATTGACGCCCGGCCGCCCGGAGCGGCCGAAGCGGGCCAGGATCGCGGCCTTGGCTTCGTTGAGGGCACCGACCACGCGCCGGTTCTGTTCGGCCAGATCCAGCTGGCGGCGCTGCAGGTCGGCTTCACGCACCGGTTCAAACAGGGTGGCCTTGAGCTGCAGGTAGCGGCCCAGTTCCACGTAAAGGCGCGCAACCCGCTCGCGTACCGGACGGTTGGCGAACAGGGCCGTCCACAGGATCGACAGCAGGCCGTACCAGACCGCACCGGCCAGCAGGTGGCTGACCGCATCGAGAGCGCGTGCGAGGTCGCCGGCGCCGCCATGCTGTTCCATCCCGATCATGGTGTAGATGGCCAGCGTCACCGTGGCCTGGGCGATGGAGGCGTAGCGCTCGCCCAGCGCACCCAGCAGGGTCAGGCAGAACGTGGACAGCGCCAGCGCGCCGATGAACACCCATGGCAGCGGGAACAGCCAGATGACCGAGGCGGCGGCGATGCAGAAGCACAGCAGCGACAGCAGCACCGCCTTGGTCCGGCCCCACCAGTTGTCATCGGTCTCGGCGATGGCGCTTGCGATGATGCCCAGGAACACGCCGGGCAGGGCCGGCAGCGCATCCAAGTGCCAGCACACACCCAGTGCAGTGGTCAGGGCGATGAAGACGCGCAGGCCATAGCTGGCCTTCTCGTGGGCCCACAGGCGGCTGAGGCGGGATTCGTGGGCGGACATGCAGGCTCGGGGGGCGGGATGCCCCCCATTATTGCGGGCCTTGCGTGAAATGGGGCACTGGATGTGCGGACCAACGGTCCGCACCCACCCACCTTCAGCAGGCGATGTGCGGACCAACGGTCCGCACCCACCGAGGTGGACCGCACCCACCGCAGCCGGGTTACATCTCCCAGCGCACGCTCAGCGCGAAGGTGCGCGGCAGGCCGACGCCTGCGTTGGACCAGTATCTGCGGTTGCCCAGGTTCTCCACGCTGGCGCGCAGGATGACCGGGTGGCCCGAAGCGACCAGGTGGTAGCCGATGCCGGCATTGACCAAGGTGTAGTCGGGGAGCTTCAGCGTGTTGTCGGCGTCGTACCAGACATCGCCGTAGTAGCGCACGGCGGCGTAGGCTTCCAGCCCGTCCACCCACGGCAGCTGGTAGTTGGCGTGCAGCACGCCGCTCCAGCGGGCCGCGCCAGCGGTACGGTTGCCTTCCTGCGACGCGCTGTCCGGGGACAGCTTGTCGTAGGTCGGGTCCAGCCAGGTCACGCCGCCGCCGACGGTCAGGGCATCGCCCAGGTGCAGGTCGGCGCTGGCTTCCACGCCTTCGTACAGGGTGATGCCATCCTGCACCAGGTACTTGCCGGCGTCGGTGAGCAGGTCGATGTTGGCACCGCGTTCCAGGCGGAATGCGGCCACGTTCGCGTTCCAGCGCGGCGCTTCCACCTTTGCGCCGATCTCATACTGCTTGCTGATGGTCGGGTCGAGCACGGTGCCGGCATTGATGTACGTGCTGCCCACGCGGCCACCGGCTTCCAGCGATTCGATGTAGCTGGCATACAGGGTCACCGCTTCGCTGGGCTTGTACATCACCGCGTAGGTCGGGGTGACCGGGTAGGTGTGGTAGCTGCCCTTGGTCTCGAAATCGTTGTAGCGCCAGCCAGCCAGCACCGACCAGCCGCCGCCGAGGTCAACGGTATCGCTGGCGAACACCGCCTGCTGTACGGTCTCGTCGCCGCGGGCCAGGACGCGCGATCCCACTGCGTCGTGGACGATGGCCGAGCGCTGGTACAGGTTGGCGCGGCCGATGGTGTTCCACTCGTAGGGGCGGTCCCAGCCCAGCCCGGTCTGGTGGCTGACCCCGGCCACCAGCTGGTGCCGCAGCGGTCCAGTCTGGAAGCTGCCCTGCACCAGTGCCTGGGCCAGCTTCCACTCGCTCTTGCCGCCCAGCTCGTAGACGTTCACGTCGTAATCGCCGTTCACATCGTCGATGTAGGCGAAGATCTTGTTGACGTCGTTCCATGAGGTGGTCAGGCCGTAGCTCAGGCTGGCCTTCCAGTCACTGTTGATCTGCCAGTTCAGTGCGGTCGACAGCAGGCTGGAACGGGTGTCGTAGTAGGTGCCCGGAACGCTGTTGTCGACATCACCGGCAATCGGGCGCGGCAGCGAGGTCAGGCCGATGAAGTAGTACTGCGGCGACTCCTCACTCAGGTCGCGCGACTGGAACACGCCATCGAAGGTCCAGGTGAGCGCATCGCTCAGACGCGCGTCCAGCGACAGCGCACCGACCTTGCGGTCGACGTGGCCACCGTTGAAGGTTTCGCCCTTCTCCTGGTATGCGTTGAAGCGATAGCCGAACATCTGTTCGTTGCCGAAGCGGCCGCCGATGTCGACGCCGCCGCTGACGATGCCCTGCTCGCGCCAGCCCAGCTGTGCGGACAGTGTGGGCGTATCGGTCGGCTTCTTGGTGATGTAGTTGACGATGCCGCCCGGCGCGCCGAAGCCGTACAGGAAGCCGCCGGGGCCCTTCAGCAGATCCACCTGCTCCATCACTTCCAGCGGCCATTCGGTGCCCCAGGAGGAGACCTGCAGGCCATTGACCCGGTAACTGTCGTAGCTCAGGTCGATGCCACGGTTGCGGATCGGCGAGCTCCAGCCGCTTGCGTAGGCGCTGACCTGGGTGGTGACCGACGGATCGAACAGGAACGCTTCGCCCAGCGAAACGACCTGGCGCTGCTCGATCTGTTCACGGCCGACGGCGGTGATGGCAAACGGAGTGTCGCGCAGGGCGCGGTCACCGAGGGCGCCGGCTTCGGTATGGGTGCGTTCGGCGGTGACCTTGATTGCATCCAGGTCGGTGGCACTGCGGGTGTCGGCCGGGGCCCCGGCATGGGCGGCGCATGCGGCGGACAGGGCGATGACCAGCACGGCCAGGCGCGGGGAAGGGGTGGACAGCATCGGTGAGGGATCCTTCGCGGACAGCACACGACCGTCCGCGGTGGCGGAAGGGAAGGGTCGATGGCTGGGATCACGCAGGCATGCCGGGAACCGGCAGCGGGGCGCCGCTTGGGGGAGGCGGCGCAGGACCATGGCTGGATGGGAATTGTTCTCCTTTCGTTACGGCGCGTCAAACCCGGAGCTTCGGGCAGCCGGCCAGCGGCCGGCTCTACCGGACGGCGCGTCAGAACGGCGGCCGGCTCTACCGGTAGATCCACGCCATGCGTGGATGGCGTTCCGCGGTAGTGCCGGCCGCTGGCCGGCATCTCCCATCACGCGCGCTGCGCGCGCTTCAGCAGTTTCGCCTCGCGGCGGCGCGCACGGCGGGCGCGCCAGCGTTCGGCCAGGCACGAGAAGATCACGTACAGCGCCGGGGTGCTCAGCAGGGTCAGGCTCTGCGAGAACAACAGGCCGCCGATCATCGCGATGCCCAGCGGCCGACGCAGCTCGGAACCCTCACCCAGGCCGATCGCCAGCGGGACCGCCGCCAGGATCGCCACCATCGTGGTCATCATGATCGGGCGGAACCGCACGATGCTGGCCTCACGCGCCGCCTCACGCGGCGCCAGCCCATGCTCGCGCTGCGCCACCAGGGCGAAGTCGATCATCATGATCGCATTCTTCTTGACGATGCCGATCAGCAGCACCAGCGCGATCATCGAAATGACCGACAGTTCGGTACCGGTGCCGAACAGGGCCAGCAGCGCACCCACACCGGCCGCGGGCAGCGTGGAGAGGATCGTCACCGGATGGATCAGGCTTTCATACAGCATGCCCAGCACCAGATACACGGTCAGGATCGCAGCCAGTATCAGGATCAGCATGTCGCTGGGGTCGGAATTGAAACCGAAGCCCGCGTCGTCGGCCAGGCGGATGTCGCCCGGCATGCGCATGCCGGCCACCGTCGCGTCGATGATGGCCTTGGCCTCGCCGGCGCTGACGCCTGGTGCGAGGTTGTAGCTCAGGTCCATCGTCGTGTACTGGTTTTCGTGGGTGATCTGCGAAGGGGCCAGCCCCGGTGCCTGGCGGGCCACCGCGGTGATCGGCACCATTTCGCCGCTGCGTGCCTTCACGTACACCTCGTCCAGCGCGGCCGGCGTGGCCGTCTGCGACGGCAGCGCGTTGACCACTACGCTGTACTGGTTGATGTCCGAGTAGATCGTGGAAATCTGCCGCTGGCCGAAGGCGCCGTACAGCGCACCATCGATGGCACCGACGGAAATACCCAGGCGTGCGGCCTTGGCGCGGTCGATCTCGATGTTCTGGCGCAGGCCGGCGTTGTCGACGTCGGTGCCGACGTCACGCAGCTTGGGGTTCTTCTTCAGTTCCGCCTGCAGTCTGGGCAGCCATTCCTGCAGCGCGGCCAGGTCGTTGCCCTGCAGCGAGATGCGGTACTGCGCGCCCTGGCTGTTGCCGCCGCCGTCGTTGCTGGGCAGGTCCTGGATCGCGCGCAGGCGCAGTTGCAGGTCGGGGTAGCGGTCGGCCTTGGCACTCAGGCGGGCCAGCGCATGGGCGGTGGTCTCGCGGCGGCCGTCCTTGCGCGACTTCAGTTCAACGTTGAACTGCGCGCTGGAGCCCTGGCGGCCGCTGCCCAGGCGCACGCCCACGGTCTTCACCGCCGGGTCGGCCATCAGCATGTCGGTGATGCGGCGCTGGCGGGCCACCATGTCTTCGAAGGACACGGTGGCGCTGGAGTTGGCGCGGCCCCAGATAAGGCCGGTGTCCTGCGGCGGGAACGCGCCCTTCTTCACTGCACCGAACAGGAAGATGGTGACGCCGATCAGGATCAGCGGGGTGAGCGAGAGCAGCAGTGCATGACGCAGCGAGAAATCCAGGAACACCGTGTAGATGCGCAGCATGCGGTCGTGCCCGGCATCGAGCCAGCGGCCGAAACGCGACGGTGCGGCGGTGTGATCGTGGGCGCTGAGGAAGCGGCTGCACAGCGCCGGGGTCAGGGTCAGCGAGACGACCATCGAGACCACGATGGCGGCCACCAAAGTCACGGTGAACTCGCGGAAGAACGCGCCCATCATGCCGCTGGCGAACAGCAGTGGAATGAACACCGCCACCAGCGAGGCGGTGATCGAGACGATGGTGAAGCCGATCTCGCGTGCGCCGGTGAAGGCGGCCTGCAGGCGCGGCATGCCTTCGTCGAGGTGGCGCATGATGTTCTCGATCACCACGATCGCATCGTCCACCACGAAGCCAATGGCGATCACCAGCGCCAGCAGGCTCAGGTTGTTGAGGGTGAACCCCAGCGCGTACATCACCAGCGCGGCACCGGCCAGCGACAACGGCACGGTGACCGCGGCGATCAGCGTGGGCGCCAGCCGGCGCAGGAACAGCGCCATGGTCAGCACCACCATCGCCAGGCTGATCAGCAGGGTGATCTGCACTTCATGCAGCGACGAGCGGATGGTCGGCGTGCGGTCGAAGTACGGCGTCATCGTGGTGCCGGGCTGCAGGTAGTCACGCAGCGCGGGAATCTGCGCCTTCACCCGGTCCACGGTCTCTACGATGTTGGCACCGGCGCGGGTGAACACGTACATCACCACGGCCGGTTTGTGGTTGAACCACGCGGCCTGGTAGGCATCCTGCTGGCCGTCGTAGACGTTGGCGATGTCCTTCAGGCGGATCACCCGGCCATCGCCCTGGGTCTTGACCACCAGCTCGGCGAAATCGGCCGCGCGCGCCACCGAATCGTTGGCGATGATCGCCGTGGTGGAGTTGCCGTCGCTGAGGAAGCCGGTGGGCGAGGTCACGTTGGCCGCGCGCACGGCATTGCGGAGGTCATCGGCGGTCAGGCCGAGGGCATTCATCAGGCGCAGGTTGACGTCCACGCGCACGGCCGGCGTCGAGGCACCGGCGATATCCACCGAGGCCACCCCGCTGATCTGGCGGATGCGCTGGGCCAGAAGTGAATCGGCGACGTTGTACAGTTCGTCGGCCGACTGCGTCTGCGAAGTGAGTGCGATGGCGATGACCGGATCATCGTTCGGGTTCGCCTTCTGGTACATCGGCGATCCCAGCCCCGAGGGCAGGTCGGCCTGTGCCGAATTGATCGCGGTCTGCACGTCCAGCGCGGCTGAATCGATGTTGCGGTCGCTCTGGAAGATCATGAACACCAGCGAGCTGCCTTCCGAGCTCGACGAGCGCATACGGTCGATGCCCGGCAGCTGGCCGAGGTGGCGTTCCAGTGGTGCGGTCACTGTTGATGCCATGGTCGCCGCGTCCGCGCCGGCCTGGTTGGCATGCACGAAGATCACCGGGATCTCGACATTGGGCAGGGCCGACACGCCCAGCCGCAGATAGCAGATCAGGCCGATCATGAACAGGCCGATGGCCAGCAGGGCGGTGCCGATCGGGCGGCGGATGAAGGGACCGGACAGGTTCATCGTGCGGCCCCGCGCAGCAGCGCGGCGTGGATCATGCCCGCGGCTCCTGCAGGGTGCCGTCGCGCAGGGCGCGCTGCTCGCGGCGGCGGGCCAGCCACTCCGAGAAGCGTTCCATGTACAGGTAGATCACCGGCGTGGTGTACAGGGTGACCAGCTGCGACAGCAGCAGGCCGCCGACGATTGCGATGCCCAGCGGGCGACGCAGTTCCGAACCGATGCCGGTGCCCAGTGCCAGCGGCAGCGCGCCGAGCATGGCGGCGGCCGTGGTCATCATGATCGGGCGGAAGCGCAGCAGGCAGGCGCGGCGGATCGCTTCGTGCGCGTTGGCACCGGCACGGCGGGCTTCGATGGCAAAGTCCACCATCATGATGCCGTTCTTCTTGACGATGCCGATGAGCAGCACGATGCCGACGATGCCGTCCACCGACAGGCTCAGGCCGCAGACCATCAGCGCCAGCAGCGCGCCGACGCCGGCCGGCGGCAGGGTGGAGATGATCGTGATCGGGTGGATGTAGCTCTCGTACAGCACGCCCAGCACGATGTAGATGACCACCAGCGAAGCGAGCAGCAGCCACACCACATCGGTCTGGCTGCCGGTGAACTCGGCCGCCTTGCCGATGAACTCGGCATGCAGGTGGGCCGGCATGTCCAGGCTGTCCTTGGTCTCTTCGATGGCCTTGACCGCATCGGACAGCGAATAGCCCGGGGCGATGTTGAACGACACCGTCACCGCCGGCAGCTGCTGCTGGTGGCTGACCACCAGCGGTGCGCTGGTGACCTTGCTGTCGGCCAGTGCCGACAGCGGGATGATGTTGCCCGCACCGACGGTGATGCCGGTGTTCTGCGCGCCGATGCCGGTAGCGGTGGACGAGTTGGACGAGGTGACCTGGCCGAAGCTGGTGGCGTTGGTGCCGGTCAGCGCGCCGGCACCGTTGGAGGCCACGGCCAGCTGTTCCATCAGCGCGGTGCTGGTGCGGAACTCCGGTGCGACTTCCAGCACGACGCGGTACTGGTTGAGCTCGGTGAAGATGGTCGAGATCTGGCGCTGGCCGAACGCATCGTAGAGCGTGTCATCGATGGTCTGCATCGGCACGCCCAGCACGCTGGCCTTGTCGCGGTCGATGTTCAGTTCCAGGGCGCGGCCCTGGTTGGACAGGTTGTTGTCGACGTCGGCCAGTTCCGGGCGCTTGCGCAGCGCCTCGGTCAGGCGCGTGGCCTGGGTGGCCACGGTGGCCGAATCCACGTCCGACAGCGAGTACTGGTACTCGGTGGCCGCCACGCGGGTATCCAGGGTCACGTCCTGCACCGGCTTCAGGTACAGCGCCACGCCGGGAATGCCGGCCACGGCCTTCTGCAGGCGCGGCAGGATCTCATCCAGGCCGTCACGCTCGCCGCGTTCCTTCAGTACGATCGACAGCTGGCCCTGGTTGAGCGTGGGGTTCATGCTGCCGGCGCCGATGAAGGCCGACACGCCGGTCACGTCCGGGTCCTGGCGCAGGGCTTCGGCCACCTGTCTGGTGCGCTGCTCCATCTGCGGGAAGGCGATGTTCTGGTCGGCCTGGACCACGCCGGTGATCAGGCCGGTGTCCTGTTCGGGCAGCAGGCCCTTGGGAATCAGCACGTACAGCAGCACGGTCAGCACCAGCGCGATGCCGGCCACGGCCAGGGTCAGGCGCTGGTGGCCCAGCACCCAGTCCAGGCTTTGCTCGTACAGGCCCACGGTGCGCGTCCACAGGTTCTGCTTGCCGGCCGCCGCTGCGCGCTCATGCGCGTCCTCGCCCTCGGGCAGGGCGTCGGGCTTGAGCAGGTAGGCGCACATCGTCGGGGTCAGTGTCAGCGAGATCAGCATCGACAGCACGACCGCGATGCTCAGCACCCAGGCGAACTCATGGAACAGGCGGCCAGTGACGCCGGGCATCAGCAGCAGCGGCAGGAACACCGCCACCAGCGACACGGTCAGCGACAGCACGGTGAAGCCGATCTGGCGCGCACCGATCTCGGCCGCTTCCTTGCCACTCTTGCCCTGCTCGATGTAGCGGACGATGTTCTCGATCATCACGATCGCATCGTCGACCACGAAGCCGGTGGCCACCACCAGCGCCATCAGCGAGAGGTTGTCCAGCGACATGCCGGCGAAGGCCATCACCGCGAAGGTGCCGGCCAGTGACAGCGGCACCGCCACCGACGGAATGATGGTGGCCCAGAAGCGCCGCAGGAACACGAAGATGACAGCCACCACCAGGCCGATGGTGAGGATCAGGGTGAACTGCACTTCATGCACCGAGGCGCGGATGGTCTCGGTGCGGTCGTTGAAGACTTCCAGGTGCACGTCGGCCGGCAGCACGCCCTGCAGCTGCGGCAGGATCGCGCGGATGCGCTCGACGGTCTGCACGATGTTGGCGCCCGGCTGGCGGCGCACTTCCAGCAGCACGGCCGGCTTGCCGTTGGCCCAGGCGGCAAGCTGGTCGTTCTCCACGCCATCGACCACGTCGGCTACGTCGGACAGCCGCACCGGGCGGCCGTTCTTGTAGCTGATGATGGTGTCGCGGTACTCGGCAGCACTGGCCAGCTGGTCGTTGGTGCCGATGCTGTAGGACTGGGTCTTGCCGTTGAGCGAGCCCTTGGGCGCGTTGACATTGGCCTGGGTGAGCGCGCTGCGCAGCTCCTCCATGGTCAGGCCCATGTTCGACAGCTGTGCCGGGTTGACCTGGATGCGCACGGCCGGCCGCACGTTGCCGGCAATCGACACCAGGCCCACGCCCTGCACCTGCGACAGGCGCTGGGCGAGGATCGAGTCGGCGTAGTTGTTGACGTCACGCAGCGGGCGCGTGTCCGAGGTCAGTTTCAGGGTGACGATGGCCGCATCGGCCGGGTTCACCCGGTTGTAGACTGGTTGGTAGGGCAGCGAGGAGGGCAGGGTGGCCTGGCGGATCGCCGCCTGCACGTCCTGCGCGGCGATGTCGATGTCCCGGTCCATCGAGAACTGCAGGATGATGGTGGACAACCCGGCCGAGGAATCGGAGGTCATCAGTTCCAGCCCGGAGATCTGCCCGAACTGGCGCTCCAGCGGCGTGGTCACCAGTGAAGCCATGGTGGTCGCGTTGGCACCCGGGTACTGGGTGGTGACCACCAGGCTGGGCGCATCGATTTCCGGCAGTGCCGACACCGGCAGCTTGCGGTAACCGAGGATGCCCAGCAGCAACAGCCCCGCCATCAACAGCGAGGTAGCGATGGGACGGCGGATGAAGATCGTCGAAAAGCCCACGGACGGATCCTTGCTGGTGCTTCAATGGCAGCGCCGGCATCGAGGCCGGCGCGGAAGGAAAGGGAGGCCTGCGCTCAGCGCGGGCCGCCACCACGACGGCCACCGCCGCCACTCTTCTGTTCGGCGGCCTTCAGTTCGGCCTCGGTCGGTGCCGCCGGCGTCTCGCCCGGCTTCAGCGCGGTCACCCTGCTGCCCGGCTTCAGGCGGAACTGGCCTTCGCTGACCACCCGCTCGCCGCCCTTCAGGCCCTCGGCAATCTGTACCTGGCTGTCGCCCACTTCCACGCCGCTGCGCACGGTCTGCATCTTCACCGTGTTGTCGCCCTGCACGACATAGACGTACTCGCTGTCCGGGCCACGCAGCACCGCCTGGGTGGGAATGACCACGCCGCCGCTGATCGTGCGCAGCTGCATGCGGACGTTGACGAACTGGCCCGGCCACAGGCCGTTGCCGGTGTTGTCGAAGATCGCGCGGGCCTTGAAGGTGCCGCTGTCGGCGCTGATCAGGTTGTCGACCACGTCCAGCGTGCCGTCACCGGACAGCACGTGCGAGTCGGCGCGGTCCAGTGCGGCCACCGGCACCTTGCCCGCAGCCTGCGCCTGCCGCACATCGCCGAGCTGGCGCTCGGGCAGGTTGAACAGCACGTGGATCGGGTGGATCTGGGTCAGCGTGACCAGCGCGGTACCGGCACTGACCACGTTGCCGGCGTCGACCGCACGGATGCCGGCGATGCCCGAAATCGGCGCGGTGATGCGGGTGTACTGCAGCTGCACCTGCGCGGCACGCGCGCTGGCTTCGTTGGCGGCCACGGCGCTTTCGTACTGTGACACCTGGTTTCGCTGTGTATCCAGATCGGTCCTGGCGACGAACTGGCGGTACTCCGGCGCGTTGGAGCGCTGGTAGTTGGAGCGGGCAGTGGCCAGCAGCGCCTCGTTCTGGCGCTTGGCGGCCACAGCCTGGTCATAGCTGGCCTGGGCACTGCGCGGGTCGATCCGTGCCAGCAGGTCACCCTGCTTCACTTCCTGGCCCTCGCGGAAATTGATGCTCATCAGCTGGCCGCCGATCTGCGGGCTGACCGTGACGGTGTTCATCGCGGTCACCGTTCCCAGCGCGCTGGCATACACCGGCACGTCCTGGCGGGCGGCAGCGACCACGGTGACCGGCACCGGGCCGGCATCGGGATCCTCACCGCCCTGGCGTGCGCCGGCACCGGCATGCCCGCCTGCCTTGTCCTTGCCGCCACCGAGGACGCGTACACCTACCACCGCCAGCACCAGCACTGCCACAACCAGCAGCACGATCTTCCAAACACGTGACATTCAAGGACTCCAGGAGGGCTGGTCGGGGTGGACCCCGGTTGGCAATGCGCAAAGCATACCTGCGGCCCGCTACGTTTCCTGCATGACGTATGGGACGGGTGCTGAGACCGGCCGCGGCGGGAGAGGTTCCCGTGGCGGCGGTGTTGGCCTACATTCAGCGGAAGATCCCTTGCATGGAGACCTCCCGATGCGCCGTTCGCTGCTGCTGTCCGCCCTGCTGCTGGCCCTGCCGGCCCTTGCCCACGCCCAGCAGGCCGAGCGCCCGGAGGTGACCGCCGCAGCGCAGCGCCTGCAGGCCCAGGTCGTAGAGTGGCGCCGCGATTTCCATCAGCACCCGGAGCTGTCCAACCGCGAGGCGCGCACCTCGGCCGAGGTCGCCAAGCGCCTGCGCGCGATGGGACTGAAGCCGAAGACCGGCATTGCCCACCACGGCGTGGTGGCGATCATCGAGGGCGGCAAGCCCGGTCCGAAGATCGCCCTGCGTGCGGACATGGACGCGCTGCCGGTGACCGAACAGACCGGCCTGCCGTTTGCTTCCAAGGCCACCGCGCAGTACCGCGGCCAGACCGTGGGGGTGATGCATGCCTGCGGCCATGACGCGCACACCGCCACCCTGCTGGGCGTGGCGCAGGCGCTGGTGGCGATGAAGAAGGACCTGCCGGGGCAGGTGATGCTGATCTTCCAGCCGTCCGAAGAGGGCGCACCGCCGCCGGAGGAGGGTGGTGCCGCGCTGATGCTGAAGGAAGGCCTGTTCGCCGATTTCAAGCCGGAGGCAGTGTTCGGCCTGCATGTGTTCTCCAGCGTGCAGGCGGGCCAGATCGCGGTGCGTGGCGGCCCGCTGATGGCGGCCTCGGATCGTTTCGGCATCAAGGTGATCGGCCGGCAGACCCATGGCTCGGCACCGTGGAATGGCGTGGACCCGATCGTGGCCACCGCCGACCTGATCGGTACCGCGCAGACCATCGTCAGCCGTCGCACCAACCTGTCCAAGCAGCCGGCGGTGCTGACCTTCGGCGCCATCAACGGCGGCATCCGCTACAACATCATTCCCGATGAAGTGGAGATGGTGGGCACCATCCGCACCTTCGACGAGGGCATGCGCCAGCAGATCTTCGCCGACCTGCGCAACGTGGCCGAACACACTGCCGCCGCGCACGGTGCCAAGGCGGTGACCGACATCTATGAGGCCGAAGGCAACCCGGCCACAGTGAACGACCCGGCACTGACTGCGAAGATGCTGCCGAGCCTGCAGGCGGTGGTGGGCAAGGACAACGTGTACGAGCCGCCGCTGCAGATGGGCGCGGAGGATTTCTCGCTGTACGCGAAGGAAGTGCCAGGCATGTTCTTCTTCGTCGGTTCCACCAGCGTGGGCATCGACCCGGCCACGGCGCCGGCGAACCATTCGCCGAAGTTCCTGATGGATGAGAAGGCGCTGGATGTGGGATTGCGCGCGTTGCTGCAGGTGAGCCTGGATTACCTGCACGGTGCCGGCACTCCTGCGGGGTGAGGGTTTTTCAGCAGGGCTTGCAGCCCTGCACCCGCAGAATCAACGGCAACATCAACGTCAAAAGCGGGCTGTCCGTGGGTTGGCGGAGTGGGTCCGGTGGCAGGGGACGCTGCAAGTACGTCCCTGTAAGCTCGGTCGCCGCATCCATGCGGCTCACGCCCCTGCCACCGGACCCACCCCGCCTTCGACAGACTTCCGCGATCTGTCGGAGCCTGCTGTTGATGGTGGGTGCCGACCGTTGGTCGGCACGGCAGACGTCATGAACGTCTGAAGGATCGGCTTTTGATTTTGATCTTCCTGATCTTTCCCGGGGTGGCGGCCGCACGCAGGAAACTGTCAGGGGCCGGGTGGGCAGGCGGGGCGGGGGTGTCCGCGGCATGGATGCCGCGGCCAAGCCCCCATGGATGGGTTAACGGCGTCCCCTGACCCGCCTGCCCACCCGGCCAAGCCGATAGATCGCCTTTCGCGACCAACCACCGCCACCACGGAGGGGCTCCGCCGTTGGCCGCCGCGGCCGAAGGCCCGCTCCCGCCGCGATACAATGCCGCCCATGAACACCCCCCAGGACTCCAGCCTCGGTCGCGAGGTCAGTTACCCGTCGCAGTACGATCCCGGCCTGCTGTTTCCCATCCCCCGCATCGGTGCCCGTGCCGAGATCGGCCTTGATGACGCCGCGCTGCCGTTCGTCGGCCACGACCGCTGGCATGTCTTCGAACTGAGCTGGCTCGACCCGCGCGGCAAGCCGCAGGTGGCCGTGGCTACCGTGCAGGTGCCCTGCACGTCGCCGCGCTTGATCGAATCGAAGTCGTTCAAGCTGTACCTGAACTCCCTCAACAGCACCCGCATCGACAGCGCCGAAGCGCTGCGCGAGCGCCTGGTGGCCGATCTGTCGGCCTGCGCGGGCGCGGCGGTGCAGGTGCAGTTCGGCTTGCCGACGCTTGTCGAGTCGCCGCTGGGCGAATCCATCGACGGGCTGGACGTGGAGATCGACTGCTACGGCCCGCCGCAGGCCGACTATCTTGCTGCCGATGCCGGGCAGGTGGTGGAAGAGACGCTGGTCTCGGCGCTGCTGAAATCCAACTGCCCGGTGACCGGCCAGCCGGACTGGGCCACGGTCAGCCTGCGCTACCGCGGCCCGAAGATCGATCGCGCTGGCCTGCTGCGCTATCTGGTCAGCTACCGCGAGCATGCCGAGTTCCACGAGCAGTGCGTGGAGCGCATCTTCAGCGAGGTTTCCGCGCGTTGCCAGCCGCAGTGGCTGGAAGTGGAAGCGCGCTACACCCGCCGCGGAGGCTTGGACATCAACCCCTGGCGCGCAAGCCACGGTATTGCCGGCCCGGCCGCGACCTTCCGCGAACTGCGCCAGTAACCGCCACAGGCGGTTACGGGTAGCGGCCAGAGCAGAAGCCGCCGGGCACGGCCCGGCGCTACCTTGGTATGCAGGCGGTTACGGGTAGCACCGGGCCACGCCCGGCGAGCGCAGCGGGCGTTTGCTACCCCGATTGTTCAGCCGCCCCCGGGGGCGGCTTCACATCTGCACCATCCCCATTTAACAACCGCCATGGCAACGTGTCATCCACGTAGTCATGCAGACGGGAGTGTGTGGATGAGTACCGAGAAGAAGGCCGATTTCTCCGGCGTCACCGCCAGCGTCGACAGTACCGCCGGGAAGGCTTCAAAGGCGGATTTCTCTGGCGTCACGGCTTCGGTGGACAGCACCGCCGAGCGTGTCGGCGGTACCTACACCGTGCAGAAGGGCGATTCGCTGTCGAAGATCGCCAAACAGCATCTGGGCGATGCCAATGCCTGGAAGAAGATCTTCGAGGCCAACCGCGATGTGCTCGATGACCCGGACAAGATCTTCCCGGGTCAGACCCTGAAGCTGCCGCCACAGTAAGCCGGCACGCGCCGAGAGGCGCACCTGCGCCGTCCGCCAACCCTTGGGAGGAACACCCGAATGATCAAGACCAGCCCGCTCCAGACCGCCCTGATCGCCGCCCTGCTGGGCAGCGTCGCCCTGGTCGGATGCAAGAAGAAAGAAGAGTCCACCGACAGCAATGCGGCTCCCGCAGCGACCACGCCGGCAGAGCCTGCACCGGCGCCGATGACCGGCACGCCGCCGCCGATGGCGACCGCTGCAGCGGTCAACGTCTCCTCGGTGACCGTCGGCAAGACCGCAGCGGCTGACAAGTCGGTGGCGCCTGCCGCGTTGTTTGCACCGAAGGACGATGTGATCGTGTCTGTCCGGACCGACGGCGCGGCCAGCAACGTCAGCATCGGTGCCAAGCTGACCTTCCAGGACGGCCAGGTGGCAGGTGAGCAGAGCGACACGCTCAATGCCAGCGGTGCCGAGACCACCAACGTCACCTTCAAGAATGCCAATGGCTGGCCGGCGGGCAAGTACCGCGCGGAAGTCATGGTCGACGGCAAGGCGGCCGGAACGCCGCAGGAGTTCGAGGTCAAGTAAGTCCCGCCGACTCTCTCCCGGTTGGACTCACGATGGGCGCAGCCGCCAGGCTGCGCCCTTTTTTCTGGATCACGCCCGCGCGGGGGCGTCCTGCGCGGAGGCCTGGCGCGCGTTCTCTGCAACGTGCTGTTGCTGGGCCGAGTCCTGTGCGCGCGCCGCGAAGTCCTGGCCCTGTGCCGACGCCTGCAGGTCACGCATGGCGGCAGACAGGCTGTCACCTCCTTCACGCGCACCTGCAAGCAGGGCTTCGGCGCTGCCCTTGCCAGGCTGCAGATCACCCTGTGTCGACGTCAGCGGAGGATACTTCGGATCCCGCAGCGTCTCGATTTCTTCCGGGGTGGCCATGCGGTTGTCCAGGCCCGGCTCGATGACGCCACCGAAATCATGGACCTTCACCCCCATGATCTCACCCAGGGTACGGTAGGTGGAGTTGCTGTTGACCGTGTCCCCGAACACCTTGAAGCCATAGTTCGGGTAGTTGAGGTCCTTCTCGTTCAGCGTGTCCTTGGCGGCTACCGCTGCGTTCCAGCGGCCCATCACCTCCTCCTTGCTGCCGGTCATCGCGGTGTGGTGCTGCTGTCCTTCCTTGATGTAGCTCTCGGACGTAGGCTTGGCGCCGTGTTCGGCGGCAAACGCCTTGTCGTGGGCGAAATGCCACACGCGCAGGGAGTGCTTCTTCTCGTCCGTGCCGATCGGTATGGCGCGCTGGGTTTCACGGTCGGTGGCCAGGCCATGCAGTTCGGCCAGAGCTTTGCCCTGCGGGTCGCGCAGTACCCAGAAATCGTGGCTGGCGACGCCAGCTACCCGTAACGAGCGGGCTTCAATGGAGTATCCGTCTGGCATTGCATCATCTCCTTGATGGGATCCATGCAGGCATCTCACGTGCCTGCCCGGCGTTCAGTACTGCCTCCGTCCTTCAGGGGGCAGCCAGGCAGCGGCTGAATCCTTCTTCGAAGGTTTTCAGACCCGCTTCGACACCCTGGTCGACGAAGTAGGCGCCCGCGCCGCGCAGGCGGAGCGACACCGAGCCAGCCGCAGGGTCGTGTTGCAGGTGGATACGGAAGCCGGAAATGTTGTCTTCCGGGAAATTGCCGGTTTCAAGCACGCCGTGGGGCACGTCTTCGCGGGTGACCTTGTGGTCCCACAGGGCATCGTCCTCGCCCAGCTGAGCCAGGCGTTGCCGGGCGCATTCGAAAACCTTCGATGTGGGCGTCTGCGGGGCAATATGCAGCGTCGCAGCAGCTTCGGGAACCGCATGAGCGGGTTCAGACATCGCGCATCCTCCTGATGCAAGTGTGATCATCAACAACGTTGGCAGCCGCAGTTTGAACATGACGACAGTCCTGGTTCGTCCAATCCCTTCAACTATAAGCCCGCGGCAGGTTAAGGAAACATCAGCGCCGTTCCATTGCTGGGCCGCTGCGGCCCGGGCACAGTGCACCTGCAGTACCGCTGCGTATGGCATGGCTTTGCCCCGCGCGGCTGAAAACGCGACAATGCAGGGGTTTCCCCGCCGCGCGCCCACCCTGACGGCGGCGGGGGGAAGTGACACGGTTGCACGTGGCACGGCGCCTGCGCCGGCCTTTCCCTGAGAACTGCTACAGAGTCCAAGTCCCCCATGTCCAAGATCCTCTACACGCTGACCGACGAAGCACCGTTCCTGGCTACCCAGTCGCTGCTGCCGATCATTGACGCCTACACCGCCACTGCCGGCATCGTGGTGGAAACCCGTGACATCTCGCTGTCCGGCCGCATCCTGTCGCAGTTCCCGGAACTGCTGGCCGACGCACAGAAGGTCAGCGACGACCTGGCCGAGCTGGGCCAGCTGGCGACCACCCCGGACGCCAACATCATCAAGCTGCCGAACATCTCTGCCTCGGTGCCGCAGCTGAAGGCGGCCATCAAGGAACTGCAGGACAAGGGCTACCCGCTGCCGGACTACCCGGAAACGGCGGCCGACGACCAGCAGCGCGACTACAAGGCGCGCTATGACAAGGTCAAGGGCAGCGCGGTGAATCCGGTGCTGCGCGAAGGCAATTCCGACCGCCGCGCACCGCTGTCGGTGAAGAACTACGCGCGCAAGCACCCGCACCGCATGGGCGCCTGGGCGGCCGATTCGAAGTCGCACGTCGCGCACATGGCCGCTGGTGATTTCTACGGCAGCGAGAAGTCGGCCACCCTGGCCAACGCCGGTTCGCTGAAGATCACCTTCCACGGCAAGGACGGCAGCGCCGTCGTGCTGAAGGAAAAGACCGCGGTCAAGGCCGGCGAGATCGTCGATGCCGCGGTGATGAGCCGCAAGGCGCTGGCCGCGTTCATCGGTGAGCAGATCGCCGATGCCAAGGCCCAGGGCGTGCTGTTCTCGCTGCACCTGAAGGCGACCATGATGAAGGTCTCCGACCCGATCATGTTCGGCGTGGCGGTCAAAGTGCTGGCGGCCGGCGACAACCGGCTGCTGTCGGGCAAGGTGGGTATCCACCGCA
>NZ_JBNNHG010000004.1:0-68216 GCF_050268705.1 Stenotrophomonas sp. NPDC077659
GCGCAGCAGCTTGCGGTGGTGGGTCAGCAGCAGGCGCTGGCCGTCGGCGCTGACCAGCCAGCAGCTGGCCGTAAAATGCCCAGCCAGGCGTTCACGACGAAAGGCGTCTTCCGGATCATCGATCAATGTGCCGAATTCGGCAGCCAACACGTCGTCGGATGGCTCCCTGCGGGCGTAGTCCCGGACCAGCCCGCGGAGGTGTTCATCAAGCGCGGCAAGGGATTCGGCAGGTTGATCCATGAATGCGGGGCAATCGGAAAAATGCTGCCCATTATCGCCGGTCATTGTTGCGATTGCGCTTGTGCGGTGGCTTCAGCTTTGGCTAAGGTACAGCGGGCCGTTCGCGCGGCCTTCACCACTCCAGGCCGCCGGCAACGCACCGGCGGCCCCAATCCGATCATCAGGAAAGTTCTGCATGCTGAAAGCTCTGTTGAGGGTCAAGCCGGTGCAACCGGCCGGGCACGTCGATGCCGGCGAACCCATCGAAGGCAGCCTGGATGGCGAAGCCACGCTGAAACGGACCCTCACGGCTAAACACCTCATCCTGCTCGGCATCGGTGCGGTGATCGGTGCAGGCATCTTCGTCCTGACCGGCCAGGCTGCGGCCAACCACGCCGGCCCGGCGGTCATGCTCTCGTTCGTCATCGCCGGCTTCGCCTGCGCGCTGGCGGGGCTGTGCTATGCCGAATTCGCCGCGATGATGCCGGTCTCCGGCAGCGCCTACTCCTACTCCTACGCCACCCTCGGCGAAGGCATGGCCTGGTTCATCGGCTGGTGCCTGGTGCTGGAATACCTGTTCGCCTCGGCCTCAGTCGCAGTGGGCTGGTCGGCCTACCTCATCAGCTTCCTCACCACCACGCTGCACATGCCCTTCCCGGATGCACTCAGTGCCGCGCCCATCGCCTGGACCGGCAGCGAATTCGTCTCTTCGGGCAAGCTGTTCAACCTGCCGGCGGTACTGATCATCGCCGCAGTGTCGGGCCTGCTGTATGTCGGCGTGACCCAGTCGGCGTTCGTCAACGCGATCATCGTGGCGATCAAGGTCACCGTCATCTGCCTGTTCATCGGCATCGGCGCAGCGCACATCGACCCGGCCAACTGGCACCCCTTCATCCCTGAAAACACCGGCCCGGGCGAGTTCGGCTGGAGCGGCATCTTCCGCGCTGCCACCATCGTGTTCTTCGCCTACATCGGCTTCGACGCGGTGTCCACCGCTGCCGGCGAAACCAAGGACCCGCAGCGCAACATGCCGATCGGCCTGCTCGGCTCGCTGGCCGTGTGCACCGTGGTCTACATCATCGTCTGCGCGGTGCTGACCGGCATGATGCCGTACCACCTTCTGGGCACCGACAAGCCGGTGGCCACCGCGCTGGAACCCTTCCCGACCCTGTCGTGGCTGAAGACCGCCGTGGAGATCGGCGCCATCGCCGGCCTGTCCTCGGTGATCCTGGTGATGATGATGGGCCAGACCCGCATCGCCTATACGATCTCGCGCGACGGCCTGCTGCCGAAGTTCTTCGGCAAGGTCCACGCCCGCTTCCGCACCCCGTACTGGGCCACGATTGTCGTTGGCGTGATCGCCGCGGCGCTGGCCGGCCTGGTGCCGCTGAACGTGCTGGGTGAACTGGTCTCGATGGGCACCCTGCTCGCCTTCGCCACTGTCTGCATCGGCGTGCTGATCCTGCGCTACAGCAAGCCGGACCTGCACCGCCCGTTCCGCGTGCCGGCGGTGTGGATCATCTGCCCGCTGGGCGCGGCTACCTGCCTGTTCCTGTTCTGGCAGGCCTTCGTGGTGCATTGGCATCTGTTCGTCGGCTGGACCGTGCTGGGCCTGCTGATCTACCTAGGCTACGGCATCCGCAACAGCAAGCTGGCCAAGTCATCCTGATGTGCCTACGGGCCGGCCCCTGCGCCGGCCCGTCCGTTTCTGCCCCGCGCGCCCACCGGCGCGCTTCGAAAAGATCGACACACATGTTCAAGCAACTGTGGGCCACCAAGCACCCGCATGCCGCCCATGAAGACGCCAACGGCCTCAGCCTGCGCCGCCACCTCGGCCCGTGGGGCCTGACCGCCCTGGGCATCGGCGCGGTGATCGGCGGCGGCATCTTCGTCATCACCGGCCAGGCCGCGGCCAATCACGCCGGCCCCGCCATCATGCTGTCCTTCGTGCTGGCGGCCATCTGCTGCGCCTTCTGTGCGCTGGCCTACGCCGAGTTCGCCTCGATGGTGCCGGTGTCCGGCAGCGCCTACACCTATACGTACGCTACCTTCGGCGAGCTCTCGGCCTGGTTCATCGGCTGGATGCTGGTGCTGGAATACGGCGTGTCGGCCTCGGCAGTGGCGGTCAGCTGGACCGGGTACTTCCTCAGCCTGCTCAGCCAGTTCGACATCCATCTACCCGCGTCACTGGTCAGCGCGCCACTGGACGCCCAACTGCGCCCGACCGGCGCCATCGCCAACCTGCCGGCGGCCGGGCTGGTGCTGCTGCTGACCTGGCTGTGCTACGTCGGCATCAGCAAGTCCTCGGCGATGAACATGGCCATGGTCGTGCTCAAGACCGGCCTGATCGTGCTGGTCATCGTGGTCGGCTGGAAGTACGTGGACACCAGCAACTGGACACCGTTCATCCCGGCCAACGAAGGCCCGGGCAAGTACGGCATGGAAGGCGTGCTGCGCGGCGCAGCCATGGTGTTCTTTGCCTATATCGGCTTCGAGGCGGTGTCAGTGGCGGCGCAGGAATCGAAGAACCCGCAGCGCGACATGCCCTTCGGCATGATGCTGTCGCTGGTGATCTGCACGGTGCTGTACATCGCCATGGCGGCGGTAATGACCGGCCTGGTGCCTTACCCGCTGCTGGGCACCGACGAACCGGTGGTGACCGCGGTGGCGGCGCACCCGCAACTGGGCTGGCTGCGCTGGGTGGTCGAGGTCGGCGCCCTGGTCGGCCTGTCTTCGGTGGTGCTGGTGATGATCATCGGCCAGCCACGCATCTTCATGATCATGGGCCGCGACGGCCTGCTGCCGCCGGTGTTCACCAAGATCCACCCGAAGTACCGCACGCCGCACATCAACACGGTCATCACCGGCATCGGCATCGCCCTGCTGGCCGCGCTGTTCCCGCTGGACATCCTTGGCGAACTGACCTCGATGGGCACCCTGATCGCGTTTGCGGCCGTATGCGCCGGGGTGCTGATCCTGCGCCGCACCCAGCCGGACCTGCCGCGTCCGTTCCGCATGCCGATGGCGTGGCTGATCTGCACCCTGGGCGTGCTGAGCTGCCTGGCGCTGCTGTCGGCGATGACGCTGCACAACTGGATGCTGATGGGCGTGTGGACGGTGGTCGGGTTCGTGATCTATTTCGGTTACGGGTTCAGGCACAGCCGCCTGCGGGGTCAGTAAGGGGTTGGGTATTGCAGGGCCTGCGGCCCTGCACCCGCTGGAGCAACGTCAACAACAAGGCTGGATTGAGGGGTTGGCGGGGAGGGGTGAGATTGCGGGGGACGCTGCAAGTACGTCCCTGTAAGCTCGGTCGCCGCATCCATGCGGCTCACGCCCCCGCAATCTCACCCCTCCCCGCCTACGACAGTCTCCCGGCGCGTCCGGTAGATCCACGCCATGCGTGGATGAGTTCCATCCGGAGAATTGAATCTTCTCCGGTCAATGAATCCTCTGTAGAGCGGAGCCATGCTCCGCTGCGAGCAAGCGCAGCGCAGCGACCCGCTTTTCGCCTTTCCTTCTTCACTCCGTGGCTGGCGCGCACGGAGCCGGCCAGATCCCGAAACCCGCTCTCTGCGACCAACCGCCCGCCACGAGGGGCTCAGCCATTGGCCGAATCCAGTAAAATCGACCCCATGAACGCCCCCACCTTCCCCTACGACACCGCGCGCCTGAGCGAACTGGCCCAGCTGCTGATCGACAACGTCCGCGAACTGGCCCACGCCGGCTGGACCCCGGCCACCAGCAGCAATTTCTCCCACCGCCTGGATGACCGCCACGCCGCGATCACCGTCTCGGGCAAGGACAAGGGCCGCCTGATCGAGGACGACATCATGGTGGTGGACTTCGACGGACAGGCCGTCGGGCGCCCGCTGCGCCCGTCCGCCGAAACCCTGCTGCACACCCAGCTGTACCGCCGCTTCCCGGACATCGGCTGCGTCCTGCACACCCATTCGCCGGTGCAGACCATCGCCTCGCGCCTGTACGCGCCGCAGGGCCACATCCGCCTGGAAGGCTACGAGCTGCTGAAGGCCTTCGCCGGCAACAGCACCCATGAGATGGCCATCGATGTACCGGTGTTTGCCAACACCCAGGACATGAACGTGCTCTCGGCACAGGTCGATGCCCTGCTCGACACGCAGACCCTGTGGGGCTACCTGATCGACGGCCACGGCCTGTACGCCTGGGGCCGCGACATGGCCGAAGCGCGCCGCCACATGGAAGCCTTCGAGTTCCTGTTCCACTGCGAACTGGAACTGCGCAAGCTGCGCGGCTGAGCCCGCGCCGCGGTGCAGATTCCAATCCGGAATCTGCACCCCGTCACCACCCTGTTACCCTGTCTTCCCCCCGAGACGTTCAAGCTGCCGCCATGAGCCGACTGCGCATCTACGACGACACCCGCCCTGAATCGCCGCTGCTGGACACCCAGGACGGGGCGATCATCACGACCGAGCTGCAGAAGATCGGCGTCACCTTCGAGCGCTGGCAGGCCACCGCACCGGTCGCGCCGGGTGCCAGCCAGGACGAGGTGTTCGCCGCCTATCGCGCCGACATCGACCGTCTGGTCGCCGAACGCGGCTTCAAGAGTGTGGACGTGGCCTCCATCGCCCCGGACAACCCGAACCGCGCCGAGCTGCGGAAGAAGTTCCTCGACGAACACTTCCACAAGGAAGATGAGGTGCGCTTCTTCGTCGCCGGCTCGGGCCTGTTCACCCTGCACGTCGGTGACAAGGTCTACGAGATCGAGTGCGTGAAGGACGACCTGATCGCCGTACCTGATGGCGCCACCCACTGGTTCGACATGGGCGATGAGCCGAACTTCGTGGCCATCCGTTTCTTCACCGAGCCGGACGGCTGGATCGGTCATTTCACCGGCACCGACATCGCACAGAAATTCCCCCGTTACGTTCCCACCCAGGCGTCCTGATCCATGCAGCCCCGCGTCATCCTGACCGATATCGAAGGCACCACCAGCAGTATTTCGTTCGTCAAGAACGTGCTGTTTCCCTATGCCCGCCAGGCGCTGCCGGCCTTCGTAGCCGAGCATGGCCGGCGGCCGGAGGTACGTCGCTGGCTGGACGCAGTGGCCGCCGAGATCGGGGGTGCCTGCCAGGACAGCGTGGTGGCCGAGACGCTGCAGGGCTGGATCGACCAGGACCGCAAGCACACTGCACTGAAGGCGTTGCAGGGCCTGATCTGGGATGCCGGCTACCGCCGCGGCGACTACACCGCGCACTTCTACCCGGAAGTGGCGCCAGTGCTGAAGGGCTGGCACGCCTCGGGTCTGCCGCTGTACGTTTATTCTTCCGGCTCGGTGCCGGCGCAGAAACTGTTCTTCGGCTTCAGCGATGCCGGTGACCTCAGCCCGCTGGTGTCGGGCTGGTTCGATACCGAGATCGGCGGCAAGCGAGAGGCGGACAGCTACCGCCGCATCGTCCAGGCGATCGGTGTGCCGGCGGGTGAGATCCTGTTCCTCTCCGACGTAGTGGAAGAACTGGATGCCGCCCGCGAGGCCGGCCTGCAGACCCGCCTGATCGACCGCCGGGACGACTACCCGATGCCGCGCAGCGGCCAGGCCGCCAACGGCCATGACCGCGTAGAGAATTTCCAGCAGATCCAGCTGTAAGGGCGTGCGGACCTACGGTCCGCACCCATGCCCTCAACGGTCGTTGAGGGTCTTCACCTTCAGCGCGTCGCGCAGGGTCGTCAGGTCCACCGGGCCACGCACGGCGATGTCGCGGGTCTCACCCGGCAGCAGGTCCAGCAGGTTGTCTTCAAGCGTCACGTCCAGCGCACCAAAATCGATCCACGTCGCGCGCACGTAGGCCGCGCTTTCCAGCCGTAGTCGATAGTGGTCGCCTTTGATGGACAGGGTGGCCTTGAGCTTCTGCCGCGGCAATACCTGGTCCTTGGCTTCGACGAATCCGACCACCTCCCGCGCGCTCACCTTGCCATCCTGCAGCAACTCGAACACCGCCACCGTGCGCTTCGGATCGGCACCGGCCAAGAGCTCGGCATCGTGTAAATCACCGATCGAGGTGACACCCTCCGCCGTCAACGTCACCGCGTCCTCGCGTCGACGCAGCACCTTGCCGTCCACATCCATCACCCGCATCCGCCAACGTGCATCCAGCGCGGCACCGTCGTTGAGCAGGCGCACCCGCGTGCCGCCCTCATCACGCAATGCCGCCAGCGTCACCGGCGCGAAGAAGCGGCGCGCGGCGAAATGCAACGCCTTCCAGCGGCCGAAGTAATCCACGCTCGACCACGAGGCACCCGGCCACACATCGTTGAGCTGCCAGTACAACGACCCCATGGTGTACGGCCGCGAGGCTCGATGATGGAGCGCCGCCAGGGCAATGCCATCGGCCTGCATCACCTGGCTGAGGTAGACGAAGTCCTCGAAATCCTTCGGCGTACCGTAGCCGCGTTCGATGTACTGCAGCAGCCGGCTGTTGCCCTCGCCAGCCATGAACTTCTGGTGCGCGCGGATCACCGTGCTGTCGATGCGCTGCTCGGCGCGGCTGGCGATCTGGTCAACCGTCGCAATGGTCGGCCACGCCTGCAGCCCATACTCGGACATGAACCGTGGGGTCTCGCGAAGGTACGCCTGCACAGGCAGCGCCGGGTTGCCCCAGACCTGCCAGTAGTGCTTGTCACCCCGGGTCGAATCATTGGCCTTCACGTCCAGATCGTTGCTGGGCGAACTGGACCAGTACGGCACGCCCAGGCCTTCCTCGCCCACCACCTGCCGCAGGTCGTGGCCGAACAGGTCCACGTAGCCCTGCCATACTCTGGCAGCAAAAGCGGGATCGGCTGCTGTCAGATCACGGCCGTGGCCCCAGTCCTTCCAGGCGGTCTCTTCCTCGTTGTTGCCACACCACAGCACGATGCTGGGGTGGTGGCGCAGCCGGCGCACATTGTCGCGCGCCTCGGCCACCACGCTGGCGCGGAACGCGGGGTCATAACCGGGCTGCATGCCACCGCCGAACATGAAGTCCTGCCAGACCATCAGGCCCAGCTCGTCGGCAATGTCGAAGAACGCGTCGTCCTCGTAGTAGCCACCGCCCCAGTTGCGCAGCATGTTCATGTTGGCATCGCGCGCAGCGGTCAGCACTTGGCGCAGGCGGGCCTCCTCGACGCGTGCGGGGAAGGCATCGAACGGAATCACGTTGGCGCCCTTGGCGAAGACCTCCACACCGTTGATGACGAAGGCGAAGCCCTGCCCACCCTTGCCGTCTTCTTCGCGGCGCAGTGCCACCGTGCGCAGGCCGATGCGCTGCTCGCGTGCCAGTTCGGGGGTGCCGCCGTCATCCACGCGCGCGCGCACGGTATAGCGGTCCTGTGCGCCATGGCCGACCGGCCACCAGCGGCGGGGCTGGGTCAGTTCAACGGGAACCTCCACGCTGTTCGGGCCCGGCTTCAGCAGTACCGTGCGCTGCACCTGGGCCACGCTGCGGCCCTCGGGATCGCGCACTTCCACATCCACCACGGCCGAACCGGCGGCACTGCCCTGCTCCACCTGCAGCAGCACCGCCAACCTGGCCTGTCGCGCGTCCAGGGCGTCGGTACGCACGGCCAGATCGGTGAGCCGGTGAGCATCCCAGGCCTGCAGGTCCACCCCACGCCACACACCGGCGGTGACATAGCGCGGGCCCCAGTCCCAGCCGAAGTGATAGGCCGGCTTGCGTGCGAAGTTGCCGACCATCGCGTCCTTCGGTTCGTCACCGTAGGGCGAAGGGTAATTGCCGGCGATCCTGTGCGGCATCGCCAGCACGCCCGGCAGCAGCGTGCGGATCGGTGAGCGGAACACGATCAGCAGCTCGTTGTCGCGGGCCTTCAGGCGCCCTTCCACGCGCGCACGCCAGGTGCGGTGCGCATTGTCCGCGCGCAGCAGCGGCGTTCCGTTGAGGGACACCTCGGCATAGGTATCCAGGCCATCGAAGCGCAGTTCGGCATTCGGCCTGGCGAGAGTGGCCGCATCCACGTCGAAGTGGGCGCGGTACTGCCAGTCGGCCAAGCCGATCCATTGCAGCTCGGCTTCGGCCGCACCCACGTACGGATCGCGGATCAGATCATGGGCAAGCAGATCGGTGTGCACGCTGCCGGGCACGGTGGCAGCACGCCACTGCTGCAGGCCAGGGTGGGAGGCGCCCTGGGCATCGCCGGGCAGCAGGCGGAACTCCCACTGTGCCTGCAGCGGCGCGGCCAGCACGGGGAAGCTGCCAAGCGTGAACAGCAGCAGGAGCAGACGGACAGCGAGGGAAAGACGATGCACGTGGTGCTCCTGTTTTCTGTTGAACGCCTAAGCCGGTGTCCACTGCGTGCGGTCGGCTTCGCGCGCATGGCGATGCGTTCATCATTCCGGCGCGTTAACCGCGACGCGGCGCGGCCCGGCGTTACCCATGCGACACGCCACGGCAGCGCCGGGCCATGCCCGGCGAGCGCGCAGCGCGGCAGACCTCAACGAACGACGTTCAGCACTTCGTAGCACGCGCCCATCGTGTGGTAATCCACCTTGCCAGCCGGGCTCTTCTCGTCGCTGTACTTGCGGTTGTCGGCATCGAGGATACGGTACCAGGCACCGTACTGGTGGTCGACGAAGTGCTCCCACGCGTACGCCCAGATGAGCTCGTACCACTGCCAGTAGCGGTCATCGCCGGTGCGCTTGGCCATCAGCGCGGCGGTGGCCAGCGTTTCGGCCTGCACCCAGAAGTACTTGTCGTCGTCGCAGACGAAGCTGTCGCCGCCGATCGGCGCGCCGTCCATGCCCGGCTGGCGGCGCGACTCCGGCGCGAAGCCGTAGTACAGGCCACCACGTGCCTCGTCCCAGCTGCGCTCGACGGCCACGTCGAACAGGTGCTGCGCGGTCGGCACCAGCCACTCGGCCTGCACGTGGCGGTCAAGGATCAGCAGCAGCTTGGCCCACTCGGTCTGGTGGCCGGGCTGGAAACCCCACGGGCGGAACAGATGCTTGGGATTGTCCAGGTTGTAATCCCAGTCGATTTCCCAGTTCTCATCGTAGTGTTCCCAGACCAGGCCACCGGCCTTGGCAGCCTGGCGGCGGGTCATGTTGTCGGCCAGCTGCAGCGCGCGCTCGACGTAGCGCTGTTCGCCACTGGCCTCGAACGCCGCCAGCATGGCCTCGCACATGTGCATGTTGGCGTTCTGGCCGCGGTAACCGGTGAAGTTCCACTGGCCATCGGCTTCATCCTTGTAAAGGCCGTGCTGTGGCTCCCAGAAGCGCGCCTCCAGCAGCTGCCAGGTCTCGTCCATCCACGCGCGGGCCTGCTCGACACCGGCCTTCAGCGCGCAGCTGTAGGCCAGCAGCACGAAGGCCACGCCGTAGCAGTGGTTCATGTCGTCCTCGACCTTGCCATTGCGCAGGGTCCAGGCGTAACCGCCGGTGGCCGGGTTGCGGTGCACCTCGCGCAGGTAGCGCACGCCATGCTCGACCGCCTCGCGGTACTCGGCATTGCCGAACTCGCGGTAGGCCATCGCGTAGTTGAAGACGAAGCGCGTGCTGCTCACCAGGTGGCGGTGGCCGGCATCGTAGATGCTGCCGTCATCACGGAAGTAATGGAAGAAGCCACCGTTGGGGTCGATGCAGCGCGGGTGGTAGAACGCCATCGTGTCGGCGATGTGCGCGCGCAGGAAGGCGGGCGAACGGAAATCGGGCGAGGTGCTCATGCGGAAAGGTCCTGTGCCTGCAGCAGCTGCTGCACTTCAGCAAGCGAGGGCATCGCGGCGAACGCGCCCTTGCGGGTAACGGCCAGTGCGCCGACCGCGGCACCAAAGCGCAGCGTCGCGGTGATGGCCTGCGGGTCCTGGCAGAACGCGGCGAAACCAGCGCCTGCACCGCCCCGCTCCAGCAGGCCGACCAGCACGCCACCGACGAAAGCATCGCCGGCCGCTGTGGTATCAACCGTGGCCACGCTGAAGCTGGTGACCTGGCCCTGCTGCTCACGGGTGTACCAGTGCAGCGTGGCCGCACCGTCGGTGACGATGACCCAGCGCGCCTGCGCGGCCAACAGGCGCTGCAGGACAGCAGCCTCGCCGTCAGCGCCGAGCGGCGCGGCCAGGTAATCCAGTTCCTCGCGCGACAGCTTGACCAGATCGGCGCGTTCCAGTGCCTGCCACAGCCACGGCGTCGGATCGACGTCGGCCGGCCATAGTGCCGGGCGCAGGTTGAGGTCCAGGCTGACCACCGCACCGGCCGCCCGGGCACGGTCCATGCCGGCGAAGGTCGTTTCGGCGATGGCCGGCTCGGTCAGGCTGTTGGAGCAGACGTGGAAGCACTGCGCGTTTTCCAGGCACGCGGCCTGGAAGTCGCTGTCACGGAACAGCAGGTCGGCCGCTGGCGGGCGGTAGAAGCTGAAGCTGCGTTCGCCGGTCGCGTCCAGGGCGACGAAGGCCAGCGCGGTCTTGGCCGCATCGGTACGCACGATGTAGTCGGTGCCCACGCCGTGCTCGACCAGGCTTTCGGCGAGGAAGTCACCGAACATGTCGCGGCCCAGCATGCCGACGAACTGCGTCTTCGCACCCAGCCGCGCGGCGGCTACGGCGACGTTGGCCGGCGCACCGCCGGCGTACTGCAGGAACGCGCGCGGGGTGTCGGCCGAAGCCGGCGGCTGCGCTAGTAGATCGATCAAAATTTCGCCGAAGCAGACAATGCCACCCATTCTGGACTCAGCCTCCCTGCGTTGCGGAGACCGACGTGCGCGCGCCGACCAGACCGTAATAGATGATGTAGCCGTAGCACAGCAGCGGCAGGATGAAGCTGGCCTGGACGCCGATGTGATCAGCCAGCTGGCCCTGCAGGTACGGCACCACGGCACCGCCGACGATGGCCATGATCAGCAGGCTGGAGCCCTTGTTGGTCAGCGGGCCGAGGCGCTCGATGCTGAGCGCGAAGATGGTCGGGAACATGATCGAGTTGAACAGGCCGATCGCCACCACCGAGTACAGCGCGATGCTGCCGGAGCTGAGCATGGTCGTGGCCAGCAGGGCCACGTTGATCAGCGCGAACAGGGCCAGCAGGCGGCTGGGCGAGAAGCGCGCCAGCAGGGCTGAGCCCGCGAAGCGGCCGATCATCGCCATCGTCCAGTAGGCCGACACGTAGTGCGTTGCCTGCTGTTCGCTGAAACCACCGATGCTGGGCATCGACAGGTAGTTGACCAGGAAGCTGCCGATCGACACTTCCGCGCCGACATAGAAGAAGATGCCCAGTACGCCCAGCAGCAGGTGGCGCGTGCGCAGCGCGTCGAGGTAGCTGTGGTGCTGGCCCTCGTCGGCCTGCTCGGTGGCATCGCTCAGCGCCGGCAGGCGGAACAGGAACACAAACACCGCCAGCAGCACCAGTGCGACGGCCAGGCCGACGTAGGGGCCCTGCACAGCCTGCGCTTCGGCGGCGCGGTAGGCCAGCTGCTCGGCAGCCGGCAGCGCGTTCAGCTCATCGGCACTTTTGACCGTGTTGGACAGGATCAGCATGCCGCCGAAGATCGGCGCAATGGCAGTACCCAGCGAGTTCAGTGCCTGGGCCAGGGTCAAGCGGCTGGAACTGGTCTGTTCCGGGCCCAGCAGCGCCACGTAGGGGTTGGCTGCCACCTGCAGTACGGTGATGCCGGTGGCCAGCACGAACAATGCCCCGAGGAAGGCGCCATACACGCGCAGCTCGGCGGCCGGCCAGAAGCCCAGCGCACCGATGCCGGCGATGACCAGGCCGGCCACGATGCCCTTCTTGTAGCCCAGCGCAGCGACCAGGCGACCGGCCGGCAACGACATCAGGAAGTAGGTGCCGAAGAACGTGAACTGCACCAGCATCGCCTTGGCGTAGTTCAGCTCGAACACCGCCTTCAGGTGCGGGATCAGGATGTCATTGAGGCAGGTCAGGAAGCCCCACATGAAGAAGATGGTGGTGACCACGGCCAGTGCCTTGCCGTTGGTGACGGCCGGTGCGTTGCCGGGAGAACCCGATGGGCGGGGCGTTGCGGAAATCGGCATGCGGTTCGCGCCTCGATGCGCGGAAGGTCGTTGTTGCGTGGAAGGGGGGTGCGTTGGACAGGATCAGGTGGGGCGGGCGGCGCTGCTTTCACGGATGCGCAGCTGCACCGGGGCGACCGTGCGCTGCGGCGGCGCATCCGGGTCGTTCAGGCGCTGCAGCAGCAGTGCGGCCGCCTGCCGGCCGCGCTCGCGCGGGTCGGCGGTAAGGGTGGTCAGCGGCGGCACTGCAACCGACGCTTCGGAAATGTCATCGAACCCGGTGACTGCAAAATCGCCACCGGGGCGGATGCCTCGCGAGTTCAGGCCCAGCATCAGCCCCAGCGCGACGGTGTCGTTGTAGCAGACCGCCGCGCTCGGGCGATGGCCGTTGGCAAACAACTCGTCGGTACGCGCCGCGGCTTCCAGGCGGTTCGGCGCCGATTCGATCATCCAGCCCGGTGGCAGCAACAGCCCGGCCTCGGCCAGTGCCTGCTGGAAACCGGCGCGGCGCTGGTGGCACGAGCTCGATGCGGCATGGCCGCCGAAGAATGCGATCTGGCGATGGCCACGCTCGATCAGGTGGCGCGTGGCCAGGTAAGCGCCGTGCTGGTTGTCCAGTGTCAGGAAATCCCAGTCGGCGCCGGCCAGTTCGCGGTTGAACAGCAGCACGTTGGCGTTGGCGCCCAGCGCCTGGCGCAGCCGCGTCGCATCGCTGCCCTCGGCAGGCGACAGGATCAGGCCCGCCGGAGTGTGTTCCATCAGGGTGGACAGCACCGCATGCTGACGCTCGGGCGATTCGCCGGTGCTGCCCAGCAGGGTCACGTAACCCCGCCCGCCCAGTGCCTCATCCACGCCGGAAGCGAATTCGGCGAAGAACGGATTGGACAGATCGTTGATGACCAGCGCGATGCTGGACGAGGTGCGCCGGCGGAGATTGGCCGCCGCACGGTTGTAGACATAGCGCTGGCGGCGCAGTTCGGCCTCGACCTTGGCCCGGGTATCGACATTGACCAGTGGGCTGCCGCGCAGCACCAGCGACACGGTCGCGCGCGAAACGCCGATGGCACGGGCGATGTCGGTCACCGTCACCGCCTTGCCGGAACGCTTGCTGGAACTGTCGCTGGTGTCGTTCATCGTCTTCCCGGACTCCGCTGGAAGCTCAAGCGTAATGGATCGGGGCCGCCTCATGGCGTGCCGTTCGCTGGGCAGCCTGCAGAGACGCAGCGCCGATCATCGCAGCGGGATGCCTGGTGCAGCGCACCAGGAGACTGGCAGGTCGGCCACGGCAGTGCCCCAGCCCTGCGTCGGCGCCTGGCCATCCAGGGCGAAACGCACGCGCGGGCCCTGCTGCAGGCGGCCCCAGTCCAGCCACACCGGCGCATGGGCCTGGCCATCCACCTGCACGCCCTGCACATACTGCAGGCGGCGGCCATCGGCGCCCGGCGCGTCGATGCGCAGGGTGCGGCCATTGCCCATGTCCACTTCGACGTTGGCAAAGCGCGGCGTATGCAGCAGGAACTCGCCACTGCCCGGCACCGCCGGGTACATGCCGATGGCACTGAACAGGTACCAGGCCGACATCGTGCCCAGATCGTCATTGCCGGTCACGCCATTGGGCGCATTGGTGAACAGCTGCTGCGCTGCCCGCAGCACCGTGGCGGTCTTCCACGGCTGGCCGATCAGCGTGTACAGCCACGGTGCATGCAGGTCCGGCTCGTTGTTGGGGTTGTAGCGGAACTGGTTGTAGTAGCTGTACGGCCCGACCACCCACTCCTTGCGAGCGGCGTTGAGCGGGTCGGCCTGCAGCGCGGCCATCCCGAAGAACGCATCCAGGCGGCGGCCGGCCTGTTCGCGGCCATCCATCGCTTCCACCAGGCCCGGCACGTCCTGCTGCGCCAGCCACTGGTACTGCCACGCGGTGCCTTCATGGAACCCGTGGTGCGAGCGCGGGCTGTAATGACCGTCGGCCGGGGTGTACCACTGGCCGTCTTCGGTGCGCGGGCGCGGGAAGCCGGTGAAGCCGGTCTCCTCATCACGCACCTGCGGGTCCCACATCTTGCGCCAGTTGCGGCCGCGCTCGCGCAGCGTCACCGCATCCTGGGCGTGGCCCAGGCCATCGGCCATCTGCGACAGTGCGCAGTCGGCCAGGGCGTACTCCAGCGTCGCCGAACCGCCGTGATGCGGATCGACGTCCATGCCCTTGGACGGGAACGCGCGGTCATAGACCACATAGCCCTTGTCCAGGTAGGTCGGGTTGCCCGAGCGACCGGCCATGCGCGAGTTCAGCGGCGGCGTACCGAAGGCATTGCGGCGCAGCGCATCCCAGGCCTGCGATTCACGACCCTCGAGCGCACCGAAGCGCCACAGGTCGACCATGAACGGGGTGATCGGGTCACCCGTCATGATGTTGGTTTCGAAATTGGCATAGCCCCAGCGCGGCAGCCAGCCGCCCTGCTCGTCGATGGCCAGGAGGGTGCGGCCGATGTCGCGGGCCACGTCCGGGCGGGTCAGCGCCAGCCACTGGTTCTGCGCGCGATAGGTATCCCACAGTGAGAAATACTCGTAATACGTCCAGCCATCGGCGCGGTGGATGCCATCGTCATAGCCGCGGTAGCGGCCATCGGCATCGCTGCCGGTGAGCGGCTGCAGCAGCGCGTGGTACAGCGCGCTGTAGAACACCGTCCGGTCATCGCTGCTGCCACCCTGCACGCGCACGCGCGCCAACTGTTCGCGCCAGGCCTGCTGGGACAGCGAACGCATCTTCTCGAAACCGATCAGCGATCCCCCCTGCATGCCCTCGGCGCGCAGGTTGCTGCGTGCACCTTCAGCATCGACGTGCGAAATAGCGCTCACCGCAGTAACCGACTGACCCTTGCCCAGATCGAAGGTCAGCCAGGCGCCGTTCGGCTTCTGCTCGCCTTCCATGCTGTGCCGTGCGTTGGGCAGGCCACCGGTCTCGCCCCAGGTGCCGTATGCCTTGAACGGACGATCAAACTCCACGCGGAACCAGGTGGTGTATTGGTGCCCGCCACAGAAGCTCTTGGTGACCAGCTTGCCTTCCACCACGCGATCACCGACCACATCGATCACGCTGCCGATGACCGAGTGGCGCTCGTTGGCCTGGCCGACGTTGACCAGCACATGGCCATCACCGCTGCGCTGGCTGAAGGTGTAGCGCTCAGCGGCGGCGCGGGTACGCGCGGTCGCCTCCGCGTCGATGCCACCGTAGCTGGTCAGGCGCACTTTGTAGTAGCCGGCCTGGCCGACTTCACCGTCGTGGGTATAGCGGGAGGCGTAGGCCTTGTGATCGAACCGCTTGGGATTGCCGGTGTCGAAATCGCCGCCCGGACCGATGCTGCCGGTGACCGGCAGGATGGAGACCTGACCGCCCTGCTCCCAGCAGCCGGCGCCGGACAGGAACGAATGGCCGAAGCCGCGGATCTTGTCGTCGTCGTAGCGCCAGCCCGAGTAGTGGCTGCCGATCGGGCTGACCTGGATGAGGCCGAAGGGGGCCGAGGCGCCGGGGAAGGTGTTGCCGTCATCCTTGCTGCCGATGAAGGTGTTGACCTCGCGCTCCAGCGCGGCCGGCGCAGCCTGCAGCCAGGGCGTGACGGCCAATGCCAGCAGGCAGGCGATGCGGGCCAGCGGGCGGTGGGACAGTGCCAACGGGCGGCGGACGGACGGATGGCGGGACAACCTGGTCACGGACAGGACTCCTTGGCGGCAGGGCGGCAGCAAAGCGACGGCCGGATTGGCCGAATGCCTCGTTTCCATCGGTACAAATCCGCACCCCGGCGGATTTAGATCGATTGAAGTAAAGCAGGCAGCGCCCCTCCATGCATTCTGCGCCGCAGCAAAACAAGGGGGGGTCTCTTTGCAGGGCTTGCAGCCCTGCACCTGCTCAATGCAACGGGCAACAGCAACGTCAAAGGCTGGCTTTCCGTGGGATGGCGGGGTGGGTCCGGTTGAGGGGACGGCGTAAATACGTCCATGTAGCCTCGGTCGCCGCATCCATGCGGCTCACGCCCCCTCAACCGGACCCACCCCGCCTTCGACAGTTCTCCGCGATCTGCCGGAGCCAGGGGTCGGATCCCGTTGCTACGCAACGGGCTCTGACCCCAGATGAATTTCGATATCTGATAGATCTCGATGGCGAGTGATGTCGATGTTCCAACCGTCAGCAGGAAACTGTCGGGGGTGGGGCGGTGTGGGCTGGAAGGACCGCAGGCGCCATGGATGGCGCCTACGAGCCCCCATGGATGGGTTTACGGCGTGTCCTGCCAGCCCACACCACCCCGCCCAACTCAAAGCAACCCAGAGCCGCCTTTGATCCTGCTTCGGATTCGGCTTCGGCTTCGGCTTCGGCTTGAAGCAGGTGCAGGGCTGCAAGCCCTGCCGAACCACCCTCCCCTTTGCGCATGTAAACGATTCCAGCGCATTTCAGCGAATCATCATTCGGCAGACACGTCACTGCAATATTGCGCAGCAGCATGCGCACGCCCGCCAGCCGTGCTAAAAATCGCCCCGCCATCGCTTAGATCGATCCAAGCAGTTTCAGGGATGGCCCGGAGTTGGGGACCGGAACAGTACATACCCGAGTACCAGCGCGCCGTGCCACGCAGCCGCGCGGCTCAAGCAAAAAATCGGCATCACAGATTAGATCGATTCAAGTTCCGCGTCAGTCACCGGATCAATCCAGGAGAGATGGAGAGATGGCAATGAAGCATTCAACTCGTAAGCACGGTCGCGACACCTTGTCGCTCGCCGTCGCGGTGGCCTTGGCCGCAGCCGTCGCGCCGACCGGCGCCGCTGCCCAGCAGGCCCCCGCACATCCCACCACCGCCAGCAGCGAGGCCACTACGCTGGACAGCGTCCAGGTCACCGGCTACCGCTACGCCATCGAAAAAAGCCTGCAGCAGAAGCGCGACGCGAACGCCGTGGTCGAAGTGATCACCGCTGAAGACGTCGGCAAGTTCCCCGACAAGAACGTCGCCGATTCGCTGCAGCGCGTGCCCGGCGTGGTCATCACCCGCGACGGCGGCGAAGGCAAGAGCGTCAGCGTGCGCGGCCTCGATCCGGACCTGACGCTGACCCAGTTGAACGGCAACTACATCGCCACCTCAGAAACCAATGACGAAGCCAGCCGTTCGTTCAACTACACCCTGCTGCCGTCGAACATGCTGTCCAGCGCCGAGCTGTTCAAATCGCCGGAAGCACGCATCGACGAAGGCGGCATCGGCGGCACGGTCATCCTGCATACCCGCCGACCGCTGGAAATGGAATCCAACTCCGGCTACGTGACGCTGGAAGGCGTGTCCTCCGACACCCACCAGAATGTCGACCCGCAGGCGTCGGCGCTGTACTCGTGGCACAGCAAGGACGAGCGCTTCGGCGTGCTGGTCGGCGTAACCCAGCAGAAGCGCACCAGCCGCACCATGGAAGTGAGCACCGAGAACTACCAGTGGTACGGCACCGACGTTGACGCCCGCGATGTCAACGGCAACGCCCTCAGCCAGGGCGGCATCAACTACTGGTGGGGCAACTCGGGCTTCAACGACCAGTTCGGGCACAACTACAGCGACTTCTTCATGCCCACCTCGGTGAACTTCGCCGTGAAGGAAGAGAAGCGCGAGCGCAGGGGCGGCCAGCTCACGTTCCAGTTCAAGCCGGTCGACAACCTGACCCTGACCGCCAACTATTTCCGCTTCCAGCTGGACGGCGACTATGCGCAGAACATGCTCAAGGTGCCGGAATGGAACATGGCGCGCTACAACGGCGACGGCAACTGGGCCGGCGGCCGCCTGCTCAATGGTTTGACCTTCGACCCCAGCGGCACCGTGGTCACCGGCGCGCAGTTCGAGAAGCTGCCGGGAAAGACCTACTACTGCAGTGAAGACGAAGCCGCAGCCGCCGGCCTGGCCCCCGGTGGCTGGGGACCGGACGACTGCACCATTCCCACCCCGCAGCTGACCGGCGGCTACAGCCGCGAAAAGGCGCTGTCGCAGACCGCTGACCTGACCATCGACTGGGATATCAGCCCGCTGTGGAAGGCCTCCTTCAGCGGCGGCCGCACCTGGTCAGAAGGCGGTCCGTCGATGAACTTCCGCATGTCGGCCAAGCCGCGCCGCCGCGTCAACGGCGTGTGGGAATCCGGCAACCAGTACACCGCCTGGGACCTGACCGGCACGCCGACCCTGACCGTCTCGCCCAACCTTCAGGAGGTGCTGATGAATGGCATCGCCGAGGTCGACACCGGTTCGACCGATTCGTCGTGGATGCAGACCGAGGTCAAGCAGAGCCACTTCCAGGCCGATGTCACCAAGCTGTTCGAAAGCGGCTGGCTCGACTCGATCCAGTTCGGCGCCAAGTACCGTGACGGCAAGGTCCACCGCAACACCGGCAACACCTACTGGGTCTGCCAGGGCGCCGACCCGAGCGACTACGACAGCCGTTACCAGGCTGGCTGTGACAACACCGCCGGCATCGCCCAGCCCGGTTTCTTCCTGTCCAACCCGATCACCGGCCTCGGCCACGGCTTCAATGCCAACGTGTTCCCGGGCATCAACTACCCGGCCTACATCGATTACCTGAACAGCACGTACGGGCAGTCGCACAACCGCGTCGAGGACGACTTCGTCTACAACGTCAACGAGAAGATCTATTCGGGCTATCTCCAGGCCAACTTCCGTACCGAGCGCCTGCGCGGCAACGTCGGTGTGCGCGTGGTGCGTACCGAGCAGTTCGCCCAGTCCAGCGACTCCATCGAACGCTTCAACGATTACTTCCTGGACAACGCCTCCGGCGCGCCGATGTCCTGCGATGATCCGGCAGCGGCCGCCTACCCCACCTACGGCTGCGAGAGTGGCTTCGTGCGACTGCCTGACAATCTGGCACGCGGGAAGACCTACGAGCTGATCGGCTCGGACCACACCTACACCGACGTGCTGCCCAGCTTCAACATCGCCTGGGACATCACCGATACGCTGGTCCTGCGCGGCGCGGCATCGAAGGTCGTGGCGCGTCCGAGCTACACCAGCATCGCCTCGCCGGGCAGCCTGAGTTATTACAGCGCCGAGTACGTCAATGACCGCCGCGTGGCCGGCGGCGCACCGACCGAAGGCTGGGCCGGCAGCGGCAGCAACAAGAACCTCGAAGCGTTCAAGGCCACCCAGTATGACCTCGGCTTGGAGTGGTACTTCATGCCGGGCGCGGTGGCAGGCGTCGGCCTGTTCCGCAAGGACATCAGCAACTTCACCGTGCCGATCGTGCGTGACGTGCAGATGGAAGTCGGCGGCGAGATGGTAACGGTGCAGGACTACAGCACCCAGGCCAACGGCCGCGATGCGGTCTCGCAGGGCGTGGAGCTGTACGGCCAGTACACCTTCGATTTCGGCCTGGGCGTGCAGGCCAACTACACCTACAACGACACCAACCTGGCGTCGATCGAACTCAATGGCGAGAACCTCGGCGCATCGCCGCTGGTAGGCAGCGCCAAGAACCAGGCCAACCTGACGGTGTTCTACGAAGCCGACCGGTTCCTGGCCCGCGCCTCGTACAACCGTCGCGGCGAAGTGGTGGGCGGCCTGGTCAACGGCATGACCCAGTACTCCGAACCGTACGATCAGCTGGATCTGAACGTGGCCTACAACTTCACCGACGCGCTGACCTTCACCGCCTCGGTACTCAACGCCACCAAGTCCGAACAGCGCATCTACCTGGGCAACGACACCCAGTCCCGCCTGATCTCGAACCTGTATTCGGGCCGACAGATCTACTTCGGCGCGACCTACAAGTTCTAGCCCTTACAACGGTCCTCCACGGCAGCCACGCTTTCACAGGTGGCCGCCGTTTTTGTTTGGTAGAGCCGAGCCCATGCTCGGCTGCTGTTGATCTGCGCGAAACACAGCCGAGTGTGGGCTCGGCTCTACAGAAGCAGGTCAGCGTCCAGCGCCTTGCGCAGGGCGGCCACGGTGGCGGTGCTGGTCTGGCACCAGTCCGGGTCCAGGCCGCACAGGACGGGGTTCTGGAACTGCATGGCCGAGCGTCGCAGGGCCTTGGCCGAGGCATGCAGTTCTCTGCAGCCGGTCTGCCGGGCCACGCCGGCGATGTTGGACGGGCCCAGCCCGGCACCGGGCATCACGCTGATGCGGCCCGCCGCCTGGGCAACCAGTGAGGCCAGGACGTTGCTGCCGGCTTCGGCACTGACTTGGCCCCCCGATGTCAGCACGCGCTGACAACCCAGCCCGATCACCTGTTCCAGCGCTGCAGGAAGATCGCGGGTGGCATCAAACGCGCGATGGAAGGTCACCTGCAGCGGCCCGGCGGCCTGCACCAGCTCGCGGCACAGCGCCAGATCGATGTCACCCCGCGCATCGAGCGCACCGACCACCACGCCATCGCAGCCCAGTGCCCGGCACTGCGCGATGTCGCGCAGCATCAGCTCGGTTTCCAGCGCGTCGTAATGGAAATCGCCCGCCCGTGGTCGCATCAGCACGAACAGCGGAATCTGCAGGCGCTCGCGGGCGATGGCAATGCTGGCAAACGACGGCGTGGTGCCGCCCTCGGCCAGGTTGTCGAACAGTTCAATGCGGTCGGCGCCCCCGGCCTGCGCGGCCAGCGCCGAGGCCACCGAGTTGCTGGCGATCTCCAACCCCAGGCGCGCGCTCACGTCTGCGTGCTCGGGTAGATCGACGGCGAATCGCGCTGGTCGTCCTGGCGCTGTGCATCACATACCGCATAGACAAAGCCGCGATGCAGCGCATAGGCACCCACGTCGCCCTGCTTGTTCATCGCCAGGAAGCAGACCTGCAGCGTCCTGGTTGCCTCGGGGCGCTTGCGCACTACGCGGTCGATCGCCTCGCGGCAGGCCTGGGCCGGCGTGCGCCCTTGGCGCATCAGCTCGACCACCAGGAACGACGCCGCATTGCGGATCATCTCCTCGCCAACACCCGAGGCGGTGGCCGCACCCACGTCGTTGTCCACGTACAGGCCGGCACCGATGATCGGGCTGTCACCCACCCGCCCATGCAGCTTCCAGGCCATGCCGCTGGTGGTGCAGGCACCGGCGAGGTGGCCGTTGGTATCCAGCGCCAGTATGCCGATGGTGTCGTGGTTGTCGCTGTTGCCGGGGAGGCCGCGGCGTTCCGCATTGATCTGCGGCTGGTACTTTTCGGTCTTCAACCATTCGCGCCATGCCGCTTCTGCCTGCGGCGTGAGCAGGTGCTGGCGCTCGAAGCCCTGCTGCACCGCGAACTGCTGCGCGCCCTCGCCCACCAGCAGCACGTGCGGGCTGTTCTCCATCACTTTGCGCGCCACCGACACCGGATGCAGGATGTCCACCAGCGCAGCCACAGCACCACAGCGGCCATCGCCGTCCATGATGCTGGCATCCAGGCTCAGCACGCCGTCGCGATCAGGGTTGCCGCAATGGCCGACCGTCGGATTGCACAGCTCGCTCTCGGCCCAGCGTGCGCCGGCCTCGACCGCATCCAGCGCGCTGCCGCCCTCGGCCAGCATCTTCCACGCGGCCTGGTTGGCCTGCACGCCGAAATCCCAGGTTGAAACGACCTTCGCGCCGCCCTGCGTGCGGGCCTGCACACCCGGCATTGCCGCCATGCCTGCGGCCAATGCACCGGCCTGCAGGAACTGCCTTCGATCCACCATGTCCGCCTCCGTCGTCCCTTCCGCCGCTGGCAGGCTGCCGGCAGCCTTCTATCTGTTCATGCCGGCGCGCGTGCTGCGTGCCACACCGCTGCGCCCAGCACGCCCAGCTGGCCGTGTTCAACGCGCCACACCGGCACCTGGCGCAGCACGTCGGTCAGCACGCCCTTGTTGAGGAAGCGCTCGCGGAAGCGACCATCGGCAAGGAAATCCTGTACATGCGCGGAGATGCCCCCTGCCAGATAGACCGAACGTGCGCCCACGGCGATCGCTGCGTCACCAGCCAGGCTGCCCAGCCAGGCGCAGAACACCTGCAGGGTTTCCACTGCCAGCGCATCTTCGCCGCTGCGCGCCGCGCCGATCAGCGCTTCGGTACTGGTCCACTGCGGCGTGGCGCCGCGCAGTTCGCACAGGCAGGGATAGAGATTCATCAAGCCGCTGCCCGACAGCACGCGCTCGTTGTCCACGTGCGGCCAGCGCTGCAGCAGCATGGCCAGCACCTGCAGTTCCAGCGCGTTGCCGGCACCCAGTGCGGCGTGGCCCAGCTCGCTGGCCAGCACCGGCCGGTCGCCATCGGCAAAGCGCAGCGCAGCGCCCAGGCCGGTACCTGCGCCCAGCACCAGCGCCGGAAAAGCCTGTGCCGGATCGGCATCGCCGTTCAGCGGCACCAGGGTGTGGGCCTGCAGGTAGGGAATGGCCAGCGCCACCGCTTCGAAATCGTTGATCAGCTGCAGTTCCTGCAGGCCGGACTGGTCGCGCGTGGTGGACAGCGACACCGTCCACGGCAGGTTGGCATTGATCAGCACGTCGCCATCGAGCAGGCCGGCGATGGCCACCACCGCGGTGCGCACCGGCTGGCCCAGGCTGGCAGTGAAATCGGCCAGAATCGCGGCCAGGCTCGGGTGGTCCGCGCAGGCATAGGTGCGGTAACTGCCCAGGCGCGGCGTCTGCCCCGGTGCGGTTTCAGCCAGGGCCAGACGGGCGAAGGTACCGCCGACATCGGCCACCACCAGCGAACGGAGAACGCCACTGGCGGGCACGCCGGTGTGCAGAACGCCGCTACCGGCGGAATCGGGATGAACCGGGGACGCTGCTGCAACGTTCACGCTGGCCTGCTTGGATCGATTGAATCGACCCGATTCTCAGGCATTGGCGGCACTTTGCCAATCGCGGCGCCACCGCTGGAGCTGTCGCGCAGGCGCAGCGTTACATGCCTTCCTGCTCGGCCACCTGCACCCCGTCCACCAGCACGCGGAAACGCTGCGGGCGGAAACCGGCGAACAGCAGCGGGCGGGTACGCTCGACCAGGACCTGGTGGCCGGCGATGTGGCGCATCCACGACTGTACCAGCGAGAACGAAAACTGGGTGCCCGGGTGCAGCGGATGCTGTACCCAGACCTTCTCATCGGCACTCTGCAGGAACATCGCGCCGGTGAACCAGTGGCGGCTGAGGGTGACCGGCGTGGTGCCGGCCATGAAACGGATATCCATGCTGCGTCCTTTTGTGATGGGAACCGTCGTCCCGGCTCAGGGCTGCGCCGTCTGCAGGCTGTAGCGGGTGCTGGCGGTGAACACCGCACCATCAGGCTGTGTCGACCGCACGTCCACCTTGTGGCTGCCCACCTCGAGGTTGGTCGGCAGCGTGCCGCGCCACAGGTGCGGCGATGCAGTGGCCTCCGGCGAGCGGTCGTAGCCACGCAGGGTCTCGGCGGTATCGTCGGCCACGTTTTCCACCAGCAGACGCGGATCAGGCTGGCTGACCTGCTTCATCGGCTGCCAGGCGCCGCCATCGACGCGGTACTCGACCACGCTGCCGTCCTCACCCATGTAGACGTTGGCGTACACGCCCCACGCCGGGTACGCGCCCTGGCGCAGCACCTTGGGGGCATGCAGGCCGATCTGCTCGCTGGCCGGCGCACCGGCCACGCGGTACTGAAGGCGGTAGGTGCCGTTGCCGGCCACGTCCAGCAGCGCATAGCCCTTGGGCGTTCCGTCGCTCATGGTGCTGTCGGGCACGCCCGCAGCATTCTTCACGCCCGACCAGAACGCGCCGCAGTTGGCGCCGACATTGTATTCGTGCAGTGGCTTGTCACCCTGCCAGCCCTCCGGCCTGCCGTGGTAGACATGCTGCTGGGTGTGGCTGTGGCCACTGAGCACCAGCACGTTGCGGAAATCCTTCAACAGGTCGAACAGGCGCTGGCGGTCGGCGTGGCGGAACGTTTCGCGCCCGGGTGCCGCATCGAACAGCGGAATGTGCAAGCCCAGCACGAGAAGGCGGTCCTTGTGCAGGCCCTTCAGGTAGCTGGCAAGGAACACGAACTGGTCCTCGCGCAGGCCACCGACGTACTTCGGCCTGGCGTTGGGGTCGTAGACCACGTCATCGAGGAACACGAAGCTGGCGCCGCCCTCTTCCACCGCGTAGGTATCAGGCCCGTAGATGTTGCGCCAGCTGTCCAGCGAGTGGTCATCGTTGGCCGCGTCGGCATCCAGGTCGTGGTTGCCCGGTACATGGAACCACGGCACGCCCAGCGCGGTGGTGACCTTGTTGATGGCCGGATACAGGCTCAGATCGTCGTTGACGATGTCGCCCAGGGTGGTACCCAGGCGCGCCTTGGTCTGGCCCACCAGCGGTGCCACGATGGACTGCTGGTAGTAGCCGATGTCCTTCAGGCTGGCCGTCTGCGAATCGGTGAAGACCAGCATCTGGAAGCCACGGCGACTGTCATGGCGGTCAGGCTGCAGGGCGAAATCCCAGCCACGGCCGGCGTCACCGGTGGCGGCGATGCCGCCGTACCTGAGTGCCGGCGAACCACTGGGGCGGTAATGCCGCCAGAACGCCGGCAGGCCATCGGCCGCCTTCGGGAACGCGTAGGCATCGGGCTTGATGACGAACACAGTCTGCCCGTCGCGCACCGGCAGGCTGTAGCTGCCGTCGGCGGCGGTCTTGACGATGGTTTCGCCGTTGGAGACCTGCACTCCGGCCAGGCCGGGATCAGTCGCACCGCGGCCGGGCCTGCCGTCACGTTCGAGGTAGACCTTGCCACTGACCACCGTATCGGCGGCCCAGGCCGGCGACGTCAGCAACAGGCAGCACAGCCAGGCGGCGGGCAGTTTCATGGGGGCGGTCCGGGAAAGAAAGACCGCCCATTGTAGGTGCGGACCGTTGGTCCGCACACCTTGTTCAACGGTGGCGCATTTCCAGCACATCGCGGGCGTCCTGCAGCGACAGCCCGCGTGCGCGCAGCAGCACCAGCAGGTGATACAGCAGATCGGCGGACTCGCCCAGCAGGGCCGCATCATCCTGGGCGACGGCCGCCAGCGCGGTCTCCACGCCCTCCTCGCCCACCTTCTGCGCAATGCGGCGGATACCGCCTTCGAACAGCGACGTGGTGTAGCTGCCGGGGGGGCGCTGCGCCTCACGCACGGCCACCAGCTGGCCCAGCCCACCCAGGAAATCCTTCGGCGCACCGTCGAAGCAGCTCTCGGCACCAGTATGGCAGGTCGGACCGGCGGGCCGCGCCAGCACCAGTACGGTGTCGGCATCGCAATCCACGCTGATCGACTGCACCGCCAGCACGTGGCCGGACTGCTCGCCCTTGGTCCACAGGCGCTGCTTGCTGCGGCTGTAGAACGTCATGTGCCCGGTCACCTGGGTGATGTGCAGCGACTCGGCGTTGACATAGCCCAGCATCAGCACCTGCAGGGTGTCGGCATCCTGCACCACGGCCGGCAGCAGGCCATCGCCCTTTGCCCAGTCCAGCGATTCCAGCGCCTGCGGCGACGGGCGTACTTCAATAGACATCTCGAACCTCGATCTGCTGTTCGCGCAGGTAGCGCTTCAAATCGGCAATGGCGATGGCACCGCTGTGGAACACGCTGGCGGCCAGCGCCCCGTCCACATCGGCCTGGTCGAAGGCCTGGAAAAAATGTTCCATTGCACCGGCACCGCCAGAGGCGATGAGCGGCACGTTGCACACGTCGCGCGCCTGGCGCAGCTGCTGCACATCGTAGCCACGGCGCACACCATCGCTGTCCATGCAGTTCAGCACGATCTCGCCGGCACCGCGGTGCTGCGCTTCGATGATCCAGTCCAACGTGCGCAGCGGCACCGCCTGGGTCTTGCCGGGATCACCGGTAAAACGGCGCACCCGCCACTGACCATCCTCCTCGCGCACCGAATCGACGCCCACCACCACGCACTGCACGCCGAATTCCTCGGCCAGCTCGGTGATCAGTTCGGGGCGGCCCAGCGCGGGCGAATTGATCGACACCTTGTCCGCACCGGCAAACAGCACCCGGCGCGCGGTCTCGACGCTGTCGATGCCACCGGCGACGCAGAACGGAATATCGATCAACCGGGCGATGCGCTCTATCCAGGCCACGTCCACGGAACGGGCCTCGGGGCTGGCACCGATGTCATAGAACACCAGCTCGTCGGCGCCCTGGTCGCGATAGCGCTGGGCCAACTCCGCAATGTCGCCCATGTCGACGTGGTCGCGGAAGCGTATGCCCTTGACCACGCGGCCATCGCGTACATCCAGGCAAGGGATGATGCGGCGGCTCAACATGCCAGTGCCTCGCCCAGGTCCATGCGCTGCTCCAGCAGCGCCTTGCCAAGGATGGCACCGCCGCAGCCGGCCGCACGCGCTCCGGCCACATCGGCCACGTTGCGGATGCCGCCGGAGGCCTGCACCGCCACGCCCGGCAGCAAGGCCGACAGATGCGTGTACAGGCTGATGTTGGGGCCGGCCAGCATGCCGTCGCGGGCAATGTCGGTGCACAGCAGGTGACGCATGCCGGCGCGCGCATAGCGCTGGGCCAGGTTGTCCAAGGTTACGCCGGCATTCTCGGTCCAGCCGTGCACCGGCAGTTGCCACTGGCCCCGTACGTCCTGGCGGGCATCGAGGGCGATGGTGATGCGTCCGGCACCGAATTCATCCAGCCAGCCCAGTACTTCGTCCGGGCGGCGCACAGCCAGCGAGCCGACCACCACGCGGTTGGCACCGGCATCCAGGATGCGCGCCACATCATCACGGCCGCGTACACCGCCGCCGGTCTGCACCTGCAGCGGGGTGTGCTGGCGGATCGACGCCAGCAACGGCGCCAGGGTGTAGCCACCGGCACGGGCGGCATCAAGGTCCACCAGGTGCATCCACTGCGCGCCCTGCGCGGCGAAGGCCTGCGCGCGCGGCAGCGGGTCGTCGCCGTAGGAGGTTTCCTGCGCGTAATCGCCCTGGCGCAGCCGCACCACGCGGCCTTCGCGGATATCCAGTGCGGGGTAGACGGTGAAACTCATGCAGCAGTGCCCTCGAGGAAATTGCGCAGCATCAGCGAGCCGGTATCGCCGGAACGCTCGGGATGGAACTGGGCGCCGAAGCAGCGCCCTTGTTCGATCACGGCGGTGAACAGGCCACCGTGGTCGCAGGCCGCTACGGTGTGGGTGTTCAACGGTGCGGCATAGCTGTGCACGAAATAGGCACTGGAACGGTCCGGCACGCCTTGCAGCAGCAGCGACGGGCGCAGCGTCAGCAGCCGGTTCCAACCCATGTGCGGCACGCGGATGCCACAGGCCGGTACCAGCTTGCGGACCACGCCGGGAATCAGGCCCAAGGTGTCCACACCCGCTTCTTCCGAGCGCTCGAACAGCAGCTGCATGCCCAGGCAGATGCCCATCAGCGGCACTTCCAGCCGCCGCAGTGGCTCAACCAGCCCCTGCGCATGCAGGCGCTGCATGCCCGGTGCCGCAGCGCCGACGCCGGGCAGGATCACCCGCTGTACGCCGACCAGGCCGTCAGCATCGCGCACCAGCCGCACGGTGGCGCCCAGCCGTTCCAGCGCATAGCGCACCGAACCGAGGTTGGCACCGCCGGCATCGATCAGGGCAACCTCGCTCACAGCGCCCCCTTGGTGGTCGGCAGCGCGGTGCCCTGACGGGCCAGTGCCGGGCGCAATGCACGGGCCAGCGCCTTGAAGCAGGCTTCCACCTTGTGGTGGTCGTTGTCGCCGCGCACCTGCAGGTTCAGGTTCAGGCCGCCGGCATCGCACAGCGAACGGAAGAAGTGCGGCACCAGCTCGGTTGGCATATCGCCCACCCGCTCGCGCTTGAACTCGCCTTCGAACACGAAATACGGGCGCCCGCTGAAATCCAGCGCAGCACTGGCCAGGGTCTCATCCATCGGCAGGGTGAAGCCGTAGCGGCCGATGCCGCGCTTGTCACCCAGCGCCTCGCGCAGCGCCTGGCCCAGGGCAAGGCCAGTGTCTTCGATGGTGTGGTGCTCATCGATGTGCAGGTCACCCTCGGCCTGGATGTCCAGGACGAAGCCACCGTGCTTGCCGATCTGCTCCAGCATGTGATCGAAGAACGGCAGACCGGTGGAGATCTGCGAATCGCCTGCACGGTCCAGGTCCAGTTCAACGCGGATCTTCGTCTCTTTCGTGTTGCGCTGGACCACGGCGGTGCGCGGTGCATCTGCCAGCACGTGGGCAATGCCCGGCCAGTCCCACTCGCCACCAAACTGCTCGGTACGCAGCTGGAAACCACGGATGTTGAGGTTCTGGGCGAACTGCAGGTCGGTGATGCGGTCGCCGACCATGCCCGAACGCGCCCAGTCGATGCTGCGGTCCTGCAGGTAGGCCGTCATCAGCCCGATGCCCGGCTTGCGCGTGGGCGCATTGTCCTGCGGCCAGCTGCAGTCGATCAGCACGTCGCGGAACACGATGCCCTGGCTTTCGAAGATCTGCAGCATCAGGTCGTTGGGACCATCGAAGCTGGCGCGCGGGTAGCCCTCGCTGCCCAGGCCGTCCTGGTTGCTGACGATGACGAACTGGTAGCCAGCGTCACGCAGTTTCAGCAGCGCCGGAATCACCTGCGGCACGAAGCGCAGCTTTTCGTAGGCATCGATCTGGAAATCGGCGGGCTCTTCGATGAGAGTGCCGTCGCGGTCGATGAACAGGATGGGCGTCATGCAGCAGCCCTCCGGGCCGACAGGGCCGCAAGTACGCGGTCGTTTTCTTCGGGCCTGCCGATGCTGATGCGCAATGCATCGCCCAGCTGCGGCGCGGCACGCTGGTCACGCACCACTACACCAGCGGCCAGCAGCGCATCGAACGCAGCCTGTGCATCGGCAAACCGGACCAGCAGATAGTTACCGGATGAACGGTACACGCGGCGCACGCCGGGCAGATCGGGCAGCGCGGCGAACAGGCGTTCGCGCTCGGCAATGACCATGGCCACCCGCTCGGCGGTGCGCGCCAGCGCGGCCGGCTGCAGCGCCTGCACGGCAAGCTCCGCACACGGGGTCGGCACCGGGTACGGCGCCTGGCAACGGCGCAGCACCGCGATCAGTTCCGGCGCGGCAATGAGCGTGCCGATACGGGCGGCGGCCAGCGCGTGCGCCTTGGACAGCGTGCGCAGCACGGCCAGATTGGCATGCGCGGACAGCAGCGTGGTCGCCGACGCGCGCTGGGCATACTCGACATAGGCCTCATCGACCACCACCAGCGCCTGGCCCCGCAGTGCGGTGGCCACGCGTTTGATATCGGCCAGTCCGATATCGCTGCCGGCCGGATTGGACGGCGCACAGAGGAAGACCAGCTTTGCGCCCTGCGCCTGTGCCGTGCGGATGATCGCGTCGAGATCGGCACCCAAGCCGTTCTCGCCCTCCACCAGCGGCACGTCGATCAACGGCGCACCCTGCAGGCGTGCGCAGACTGCATACATGCCGAACACCGGCGAGGTGACCAGCACGCCGTCGCGGCCGGGCACGCACAGGGCACGCACCAGCAGATCAATCGCCTCGTCGCTGCCACGGCCCACCAGCAGCTGCTGCGGCTGCACGCCGTACAGCGCTGCCAGGCCCTCGCGCAGCACCACCGGCTGCGGTTCGGGGTAGCGACGGCTGCTGCCGGCGCTGTCGGCGGGATTGGCCCAGGCCGATTCGTTGGCGTTCAACCAGACCTCGCCCTGCACCGCTGCACTGCGCGCCGAGCTGTAGCCTGCAAAGGCCTGCAGGTCCGGCCGCACCAGCGCCAGCACGTCATCGATAGCGGTGCTCATGCCACCGCCTCCATGCGCAGGGCCACCGCGCGTTCGTGCGCGTCCAGGCCTTCGGCACTGGCGATGATGCGCGCGCAGCCGCCAATGGCAGCCAGGCCGGCGGCGCTGGCGCTCTGCACGCTGATCAGGTTCTGGAAGCTGGCCACGCTGACGCCGCTGTAGGCGCGCGCGGCACCCGCGGTGGGCAGCACGTGGTTGGTGCCGCTGCAGTAATCGCCCAGTGCTTCCGGGGTGTAATCGCCGAGGAACACCGAACCGGCCGCCTGCACCTGGTCCAGCCAGTCACGCGGTTCGCGCACGGCCAGGATGAGGTGCTCGGGCGCGTAGCGGTTGCTGATCGCGAAGGCTTCATCCAGTGCATCCACCAGGATCAGGCGCGAGGCCGACAGGGCCTGGCGCGCGATGTCCTGCCGCGGCAGCAGCGCGACCTGGCGCTCCACTTCTGCTTCCACGGCGGCCAGCATCGCCGCATCATCGGTCAGCAGCAGCACCTGCGAATCAGGGCCGTGCTCGGCCTGCGATAGCAGGTCCGCCGCCACGAACGCCGGGTTGGCGCCCGCATCGGCAATCACCAGCACTTCTGAGGGGCCAGCCGGCATGTCGATGGCGGCCGCGCCATCCTGTGCAACCTGTTGCTTGGCCTCGGTGACGAAACTGTTGCCCGGCCCGAACAGCTTGTCGCACGCGGGAATGCTGGCCGTGCCATAGGCCATCGCGGCGATGGCTTGGGCACCGCCCAGCTTGAACACACGCTGCACGCCGGTCAGGCGCGCGGCCACCAGCACTGCCGGATCGGCCGTGCCATCAGCACGTGGTGGCGTGCACAGCACGACCTGCGGGCAGGCGGCCAGCTGTGCCGGTACGCCCAGCATCAATGCGGTGGACGGCAGCGGTGCAGTGCCCGCTGGTACGTACAGACCGACGCGGCCGATCGGGCGCAGCATGCGCTCGCAGACCACGCCAGGCGCGGTTTCCACCGCATAACCCTGCCCCATGCCGGCCTTGTGGAAGCGCGTGATGCGTTCGGCAGCGTCGACCATGGCCTGGCGCAGCTCGGCGGGAACGGCGGCTTCCGCCGCAGCGTACTCGGCTTCGCTCACTTCAAACGAAGACAGTTCGACGCGGTCGAAACGGGCGGTGATCGCGCGCAGCGCCTCATCGCCCTGCGCACGCACCTGTGCGATCAGCGCGGCCACGGCATCGCGGGTCTGCTGCGCCACGGTCTGCACCGGGCGGGTCAGCGCCGCGCTGCGAGCGGCTTCATCGAGGTTTGACCAGATCAGACGATTCATGCCAGCGATCGCTCCACGCTCAGGACCATCAAACCCTGTGCACCGGCACGCTCCAGTTCTTCCATGCGTTGCCAGGTCAGCGGACCGGGACACATGGTCTGCAGGCGCAGTGCACCGCCATCGGCAGGCAAACGCACCAGCGGCTCGGCATCGGCCAGCAGCTGGGCCAGTACATCCACGCGGTCTTCGCTGGCACGGAACATCAGCAGCTTGCGGTCCTGCTTCTGCACCACGCCATCCAGGCGCCGCAGCAGCATGCTGCGCAGCCCGGCCCGGGCGTCGTCAGGCACACGCACCGCACCGGCCAGCACTGCTTCGCTGTCCAGCAGGTTGTGCACCGGGGTCAGCTGGTTGGCGCGCAGGGTGGCGCCGCTGGAGACCAGATCGCAGATCAGGTCGGCGGTACCCAGGCGCGGGGCGATTTCCACCGAGCCGGAGAGTTCGACCACCTGTGCGTCCACGTCCTGCTCGGCCAGCCACTGCTTGAGGATGGCCGGGTAGCTGGTGGCGATGCGGGTCCCGGCCAGCTGCGCCGGGCCCTGCCACTGCCACTCCTCCGGCACGGCCAGCATCAGCCGGCACTGGCCGAAGCCCAGCCCGCGCAGGGCCTGGTAGGCTTCAGCCAGGCCGATCTGGCGGCGCGCGGCGGCCTGTTCGTCCAGTTCGTTGCGACCGACGATGCCGAGGTCGCAGACCCCGTCGGCAATCAGGCCGGGGATGTCGTCGTCGCGCACCAGCAGCAGATCCACCGGCAGCGATTCACCGTAGCAGAACAGCTTGTCGCGGCTTTCGCGCCAGCTCAGGCCACAGGCACTGAGCAGATTGCGGGCGGGTTCGGCCAGACGGCCGCTCTTCTGGATGGCGATACGCAGCCGGTCACGTGCCGGCGCTGCCTGGGTTGCACTCATGGGGGAGGTCTCGAAGTTCGGTACGGGGCGCGGATCAGCGCGAAGCAAGGCGGTCGACGGCGGCGGCATAGCCTCGATGACCATGCTCGAGCGTGCGCGCCACCCGTCCGGTGGTGGTCACGCTGACGCCGGTGCGCTCATGGATCTCGCGGTAGGGCACGCCCTGCTGCAGCAGGGGCACGACCTTCCAGCGGTCGGCCATGGCTTCCAGCTCGGCCGGGGTGCAGAGGTCGCGCAGGAAGGCGAGCACCTGCTCGGGTTCGCGCAGGGCGGCAAAGGCCTTGGCCAGGGACGCGAGGTCGGCCTGGGGGTCTTTGGCGGCAATGTCGGGGCGGGCTTTCACGGGGCGGAATTCTTGCATCAATGTAATAGCGCGCTAGTACATTAGCGCATTCTTGCGCAGTGCGTCAAATCGAGGATTGGGTGGGGGTGCTACAGGGCTGCGCCCTGCACCCGCTATGAGCCAGAGCAACAGCAAGAGCTGGTTTCCTGTGGGTGGGCGGGGCGGGTCCGGTGGCAGGGGACGCCGTTAACCCGTCCATGGGGGCTTGGTCGCGGCATCCATGCCGCTCACACCCCTGCCACCGGAGCCACCCCGCCTTCGACAGTTTCCTGCGAGCTGTTGGGACCTGCTGTTGGGATCTGCTGATGTTGGTGGGTGCCGACCGTTGGTCGGCACGGGGCCCGGAAACGAAAACGCCCACCGGGTGGTGGGCGTTTCGTTCAACCTCTGGGTGCTGCCCAGGGCCGTTACATCACCTTCGACTGCTCCAGCTCGACCTGCAGGGTGCTGGCCAGTTCGTCGCGGGACACTTCGAACTGCTGCTCGCGCACCAGATCCTTCACCGCGACAACGCCGCGGGCCAGCTCGTCTTCACCCGCCAGCACCACGAAGCGGATGCCGGCCTTGGCCGCGTACTGGAACTGCTTGCCGATCTTCTTAGGCTCCATCTGCACTTCGGTATTGATGCCACCGCTGCGCAGGCGGCGGGCGATGTCCAGCGACTGCGCCATGCCCTGCTCGTCCATCAGCGCCACCAGCGCCTGCACACTGCTGGCTTCGATGCCGTCGATCAGGCCGGCTTCGCGCAGCTGCCAGAACAGGCGCGAAAGGCCGATGGAGATGCCCACGCCCGGCAGCTTGGACTTGCTGTAGTGGCTGGCCAGGTCTTCATAGCGGCCACCGGAACAGATCGAACCGATCTGCGGGTGATCGGTCAGCGTGGTCTCGTACACGGTGCCGGTGTAGTAATCCAGGCCGCGGGCGATGGAGAAGTTCAGGCAGTACGCCGATTCCGGCACGCCCAGCGCCTGCACCAGCTGCAGCACTTCGCGCAGCTCGGCCACACCGTCGCGCAGGGTCTCCGACGATGCGGCACTGGCTTCCAGCGCAGCCAGCTGCGCCAGCGCGTCCTGGTGGCCCTGGGAGCGCACAGCAACGAACGCCAGGATTTTCTCGACCTGTCCGGCCGGAATGTTGAAGCCCTCGCCCACCAGCGTCTCGCGCACGTAATCGGCGCCACGTTTGTCCAGCTTGTCCACTTCGCGCAGCACGGCCAGCTGGCGCTCGCCCTCGGCCACGCCCAGGCTTTCAAAGAAACCGCGCATCAGCTTGCGGTTGTTCAGCTGGATGCTGAAGGCACCGATGCGCAGTTCGGAGAACACCGCATGGATGACGGCCAGCACTTCGGCGTCATAGCGCACGCTCAGGCTGTCCTTGCCGATCACGTCGATATCGCACTGGTAGAACTCACGGAAACGCCCGCGCTGGGCGCGCTCGCCGCGGTACACACGCTGCATCTGGTAGCGGCGGAACGGGAACGTCAGCTCGTGCTCGTGTTCGGCCACGTAACGGGCCAGCGGCACGGTCAGGTCGAAGCGCAGTGCCATTTCCGGCAGCGAGCGGTCACCCGATTCGGCGGCATTGGCCAGCGCGCCGGTGGACTGCACGAAATACACCTGGCGCTCGGTCTCGCCGCCGGACTTGGTCAGCAGCACGTCGGACAGCTCGAACACCGGGGTTTCCACCGGCAGGAACCCGAAGCGCTCGTAGTTGCGGCGGATGACGTCCAGCATGCGCTGGAACGCAATCTGCTCGCGCGGCAACAGTTCAAGGGTGCCGGGCGGGGTACGGGGCTTGATCACGGGCGGAACTCCTGCAGGAACGGGAACGTGGGAGGGGGCGACATTCTAGCGCCCCGCATCGCCCAGGCGCCGACAAGGGGCCATCAGGCCGCATGAAGTATCATAAGGCCCTCCCCCGCCCGTGATACGCCCCCCGCACCATGTCCCGGCCTCCTGGCGCTCCGTCCGCCGCCCACGAATCCGCCGCGCCGTCCTGTACCACGCTGGACTGCCTGCACTGCTCGGTCCGCCACCTGGCGGTCTGCTCTGCGCTGTCACCCGATGAAGTACAGGCGCTGGAACAGGTGACGGTGCCGCAGCAGGTGGGCATGGGCAGCACCCTGGCCCGCACCGGCGAGGAACGGCAGCATGTCTACACGTTGACCGCCGGTGCGCTGCGCCTGGTGCGCACGCTTGCCGATGGCCGGCGCCAGATCTACGGCTTCGTCCTGCCCGGCGATTACCTGGGCCTGAGCGGCAGTGACCATCATCGCCACGATATCGAGGCCATCGCCGACAGCCGCGTCTGCCGCGTGAGCCTGCCGCAGATGAAGGCGCTGCGCGGCCGCTACCCGCACCTGGAGCGCAAGCTGCTGCAGCGCGCCTGCCAGGAACTGGATGCCGCGCAGGATGCCGCACTGTCCCTGGCCCGCCTGCAACCGGCGGAAAAGCTGGCCGACTTCCTGTTGCGCCTGGCCGCACGCGAGGCCCGGCTGGGTGGCGATGGCCTGCGCGTGTCGCTGCCGATGGGCCGCGGCGATATCGCCGACCACCTGGGCCTGACGATGGAAACGGTCAGCCGCACCTTCACCAAGCTGCGGCAGCAGGGCCTGATTGCCCTGCCGCATCTGAACGTGGTGGAAATCCTCAACGAGGAAGGGCTGCGCGAACTGGCGGGCGAAGGGTTGACCTGACCGCCGCTGTGCTCGCCGGGCATGGCCCGGCGCTACCCGTCCGATCTGCAACTGGTAGTGCCGGCCGCTGGCCGGCGATTCATCCACGCATGGCGTGGATCTACCGTCAGCGCAGCAACACCTCACGCAACGCGGCATAGTCGGCGGCCAGCGGCTCGGCATGTGCCGGACGCTGCAGCAGCGACTCCAGCGCCGGCGGCACGGCCACAGGCTCGCCGATCAACGGTTCCACCACCGCCTCGAACTTGGCCGGGTGCGCGGTGGACACCACCGCCCAGTCTCCCTTGGCCCCGCGCGCGCGCAGATCCTGCAGCACCTTTACCGCGGTGGCAGTGTGGGGGCAGAACACCTCTCCACTGCTGGCATGCGCACTGGCAATCGTCGCGCGGATGGTCACATCATCCACCGCGAACGCACGGAACGCGGCGCGCAGCTCGGCATCATCTCTGGCATACAGCCAGCGCAGGCGCTCGAAGTTGCTGGGTGCCCCCACATCCATCGCATTGGCCACCGTGGCCACGCTGGCCTGCGGCTGGTACGCACCACCGTTGAAGTACGCCGGCAGCACCGCATTGGCATTGGTCGCCAGCACGATCTGCCCGATCGGCACCCCCAGCGCGCGCGCGAGTACAGCTGCCATGGCGTTGCCAAGGTTTCCGGTCGGCACCACCAGGTTGAGACGACGCCGGGTTCGGTCGCGATGGGTCAGCGCCGCATGCGCGTAATAGCTCATCTGCGGCAGCAGCCGACCCAGGCTGATGCTGTTGGCCGAACTCAGCGGCACCTGCGCCTGCAGCGCGATATCGCCCAGCGCCTGTTTGACCATCGCCTGGCAGTCATCGAACGAGCCGGCCACCCGCAGCGCCTGGATGTTGTCGCCGAAGCATCCCAATTGATGCGCCTGGCGCGGTGAAACGCGGCCATCCGGATAGAGCACGACCACGCGCACGCCGGGTTGGCGATGGAAAGCGGCGGCCACGGCGGCGCCGGTATCGCCCGAGGTGGCCACGACGATGGTCAGATCACGCGCTTTGCCCGTCTGCAGGCGCGACAGCGTGCCGGCCAGGAAGCGCGCACCGATATCCTTGAAGGCGGCGGTCGGGCCGTGGAACAGTTCCAGCACATGGTCGCCGTCGCGACCGAGCGGGCGCAGCGGCACCGGGAAATTGAAGGCCTCGCGGCAGATGGCGGGCAGCGCGTCCTGCAGCGGGTCGCCTTCGAAGAACGGTGCCAGCAGCTCGGCAGCGGTGTCGGCCAGGGTGGCGCCCGCGTGCAGTTCGCGCGGCGCAGGCAGCACGTCGGGCACGTACAAGCCGCCATCGGGCGCCAGTCCGGCGGCAATGGCGGCACTGAGACCAGCAGCAGGTGCGTGGCCGCGCGTCGAAACAAATTGCATGGGGTGGGTATCCAGCAAGGGGGAAAGGTTCAGCACAGCTGCGCTCCCGGAGCATCCAGCGGCGAGACCCAGGCATCACTGTCGAAACCGGCCGCAGCGAAGGCCGCGCGCACCGGCGCCGCAGCGGCATGGGCCTGGCCGGCGTCTTCAAACCAGGCAAATACGCTGGGGCCGGCACCGGAAATGCCTGCACCCATCGCATTGGCGGCCAACGCGGCATCGCGGGCTGCATCGAAGCCAGCGATCAACGCGGCGCGGCGCGGCTCCACCAGCACATCACGCAGGCCGGCACGCACCAGCGCCGCGTCGCTGCGATGGCAGCCACTGAGCACCAGGGCGAGGTTGGCACTCTGCGCGACGAACTCGCCCAGCGCATAGCTGCCCTGCAGGGCCTGGCGCGCGCGCCGCGTTTCCAGCACCGCATGCGGATGCACCAGCAGGCTGTGCCAGGTGGCCGGCACCGGAATGGGCAACAGACGATCGGACGTGCACAGCGCCAGTCCACCCAGCAGCAGCGGCCCCACGTTGTCACCGTGCCGACCGCCGCTGGCCACCGCCTCGCCATCCAGCGCATGCCGATACAGCGCCTCGCGCGGCAGCGGCGTGTCCAGCAGTGCGTTGGCAGCTACCAGCGCAGCCACGCAGGAGGCCGCTGAACCGCCCATGCCTGAGCCGAACGGAATGCCCTTGTCGATCTCGATGGCAAAACCATGCGCAAGCCCGAGGCCTTCCCGCAGCGAGATCAATGCAGCCCCGGCGGTATTGCCCGGCGCATCCAGCGGCAGCTCGACCGCACTGCCACGGATGGCATCAATGCGGACGGTCGGTTCGTCAATGCGACGCACCGTCACCGTATCGCCGATACCGGCAATGGCATGGCCGAGAATATCGAAGCCCACCGCCACATTGGCGACCGAAGCGGGGGCAAACGCACGTGCAATCACAGCCGCGCTCCTTCGCCGGCCGCCACCCGCAGCAGATCGGCGAACACACCGGCGGCGGTGACTTCCGGCCCGGCGCCCGGGCCCTGCACCACCAGCGGGTTGTCGCAGTAACGGCGTGTACGGAACTGCACGACATTGTCGGTCAGGCGCAGGTTGGCGAAGGTGTGATCGGCAGGCAGCTCCTGCAGGCCCACCGAGGCGCCATCGGCACCGAGCGCGGCCACATAGCGCAGGACCGCGCCACGTGCCCGCGCATCCTGCAGACGCTGCAGCAGGCCGGCATCGGATTCACCCAGCCGGGCCATGAAGTCGTCCACGCTGCCGTCGCGCAGCAGCGCCGGCACCAGGCTTTCCACCTGCACCTGTTCCAGGCTCAATGCATGGCCGGCCTCCCGGGCGAGGATCACCAGCTTGCGGGCCACGTCCACGCCGGACAGGTCGTCGCGCGGATCGGGCTCGGTATAGCCCATCGAACGTGCCTGTGCGACCAGCTCGGAAAAGGGCTGGCTGCCATCGAAGCGGTTGAACAGCCACGCCAGCGTGCCGGAGAAGATGCCTTCCACCGCCAGCACCTCATCACCGGTGTCGACCAGGTCGCGCAGCGTGGTGATCACCGGCAGCCCGGCGCCCACCGTCGCCTCGTATCGGAAGCGTGCGCCACTGGCGGCCGCGGCAGCGCGGATGCGCTGGTAACGCGGCAGCGGGCCTGCACCGGCCTGTTTGTTCGGGGTGACCACATGGATGCCAGCGGCCAGCCACCCCTCGTAGCGCTCGGCAACGTCGGCGCTGCCGCTGCAATCGATCACGACTGCGTGCGGCAGGTGCGCAGCCAGCAGGTGTTCGGTGAAGGCGTCCAGGTCACTGGCCTGGCCATCGCCGTGCAGCGCCTGCCGCCAATCGGCGTGCAGAACGTCGGCTTCCAGGCGCATGCGCGAGCGCGAGGCCAGTGCACGCAGGCGCAGATCGACGTTGGCCTTGGCCAGCAGTTGCGGTCGCGCAGCGAGCAACTGGTCAAGCAGCGCCGCACCCACATTGCCCGGCCCGATCACGCCCACGGCAAAGGTCTGTGGCGACAGCCAGAAACCGGCGTGCGCCGCACGCAGGGCGCGCGTTGCATCAGCGCTGGCGATGGCCACCGAGATGTTGCGCTCCGACGAGCCCTGTGCAATCGCCAGGATGTTCACCTGTGCCCGGCCCAGGGCCTCGAACAGACGCGCGGCCACGCCAGGCTGGCCGGCCATGCCGTCACCCACCGCCGCCAGCACGCTGACCCCCTCGCCCACCTGCACCCGCTGCACCTGGCCCACAGCCAGTTCATGGGCGAAGGCGTGCAGCAGCGCCTCACGCCCGCGCGCGGCCTCACCGACCCGTACCACGCAGCAGATCGAGTGCTCGGAGGAACCCTGCGAGATCATCACCACCGATACCTGCGCCTGGCGCAGCGCCGAGAACACGCGCTCGGCCGTACCCGGCACGCCCATCAGGCCGGTGCCTTCCAGATTCAGCAGCGCCAGGTCGGGGCTCAGGGTCAGGCCTTTCACCGGTCCGCGCGGCGAGCGCTCGGCGCTGATGCGCGTGCCCGGATGCGCCGGATGGAAGGTGTTGCGGATGAAGATCGGCAGGCCGAGGCGGATGGCCGGCGACATCGTCTGCGGATGCACCACCTTGGCGCCAAAGTACGCCAGTTCGCAGGCCTCGTCGTAGCTCAGCGCGTCCAGTTGCACGGCTTCGGGGACCAGCCGCGGATCGGCCGACAACACGCCATCGACGTCGGTCCAGATATGCAGTTCGTCGGCGTTGAACAGCGCAGCGAAGATCGCGCCGGAATAGTCGCTGCCATTGCGGCCCAGCGTGGTGATGCGATCCTCACGGTCACGAGCGACAAAACCGGTGGCGACCACCCGCGGCTGCGGGTGCTGCAGGCGCCATTTGGCCAAGCGATCAGCACTGGCCTCCCAGTCCACGTCCACGCCCAGTTCGCCGTGGCCCACCACCAGCACGTCACGGGCATCGAGCACCGCGCACGCCTCGCCGAGCGCCTGCAGGTGCATGCCCAGCAGCTGTGCGGAGAACACTTCGCCCAGCCCCTGCACGCGGTCCAGTACCTCGCGCGGCAGTTCACCAATCACGGCCAGCGCGCCCAGCACTTCGGCCAGGTGGTCGAAGCGCACGTCGATCCATTCCACGGTCTCGCCCACCTGCTCGCCGAGCAGGGCCACGGCTGCGCCGCGATGGCGCGCGCGCAGCGCGTGCCAGGCCTCGCGCCAGCCCGCATCGCCCCTCGCCGCCAGCTGCGCCAGTTCGATGAGCGCATCGGTGACGCCCTTCATCGCCGAAACGACGGTGACCTGCAGCGACTCGGGCCGGGCCAAGAGCAGGCCGGCCACATGCCGGTAGCGTTCGGCATTGGCCACCGACGTGCCGCCGAACTTGTGGACGACGGTGGACGGCGCGGCCAGATCGACCGGGGCAGCAGGATGGGCGGGGGCGTGGGAAGACATGCAGACCTCGGTAGGAGGCCCCGTCGCATGCAGGTGGAGGGTTTCCCCGTCACCTGGATGGTGCGGGGCCGTTGTTTTCGGGAGTTACACGAAGACGACGGGCCGCACCAGGGCAGTGGTGGCGGTGGTGGTAATAATGGTGGTGATGGCGACCGGCGCAGTCGACCCGTCCGCGCATGCGGGGGCAGTCAGGTTGGCGAGGGCGGCATCGAAGACCATGGCGCACAGAAAACACCGTACGCCGGGCGGCTGTCAAGTGCTGCGATGCAAAAATCTCCTGCGCCGATCATCGCCCAACGTGCCGTTATATGGTTGCAATTGAGACAAAGAACGCATCAGCACGCTTGAGGCCGGCAATCAGCCGGCATGTTCGGCGATCGCGCGCGGGGCGCGGTGGGCGTGCGCGCACAGCAGCACACCCGCCACGAGGAAGACAATCGCCAGCGCCTCCAGCAGGCTTGGCCAACGCCACTGCCACGCGAACGCGTACAGCAGCGCAAACAGCGTTTCGAACACGATCATCTGCCCGGTCAGGGTCAACGGCAGCAGGCGGCTTGCGCGGTTCCAGAACGCGTTGCCGATGATCGAAGCGACGACTGCAACGCCAGCACTGACTGCCCAGAACAGGCTCCACTGCGCCGGCGTGTGGCCGGTGCTCTGCCCGATGAAAGCCAGCGGCACCAGCAGCAGCGACAATCCACCCGTGGTCACCCCGGTCAGCAGCGACCAGTCATGGCTGGAGATATCGGTACGCCGGGCCAGCCAACGGCTGTTGCCCACCGAATAGAGCGCCCACGACAACAACGCACCAAACGCACACAGCAGGCCGATCAGGCGCTGCCGCCAGGGCGTAACCAAGTGCTCGGACATCAACGATTCCCAGCCGACCAGGGCGACCCCCAGCACGCAGAGCCCCAATGCCGGCAGCAGTGTCTTCAGCGGCACCGCGCCCTCCTCGCGCACCCCCACAAGCGTAACCACCACCGGGATGAGACCCACGATGAGCGAGGCCGCCGCACCGCCAGCCCCCTGCACCGCCGTGGCCAGCAGCAGGAAGTACACCAGGTTGCCGGCCAGGCTGAGCCACAACAGGCCGAACCATTCCGCACGCCCCAGCGTCGGCGCCAGCCGCTTCCAGCGCGGCAGCAGCAGTAGCACGGCAATCAAGCCGTAAACCAGATAGCGGCCTGCGGACAACTGCAGCGCATTGAAGGAATGCAGCACGGCGGGCGCGAGGAAGACCACGCCCCAGAGCGCACCCGCGGCAACGCCATTGGCGATGCCCAGGGCCATCGGATTGTTGCGCATGTCACGGAGTTCGGCAGAGCAGGCCCCGCAGTGTAGGCGCCTGTACTCGCAACGTCTTGACCTGGAATACTGCCCTGCCCTGGCGTTTTGCTTCTGTAGAGCCGAGCCCATGCTCGGCTGAATTCCACAGGCGCGACCACAGGCAGCCGAGCATGGGCTCGGCTCTACAAAGGCGACGCAAAAGCCAGTCGAGCAGGCTCGACGCTACGAAGGCGACTCGCCTCGCCGCCAGGCGGTGGGGGTCAGGCCGGTTTCGCGGCGCAGTGCGCGGGTCAGGGCACTCTGTTCGGAATACCCTGCGGCCAGCGCGATATCGCTGATCGGCGCCGCACTGGTCAGCAGTGCATGCTTTGCCCAGCGCAGCCGGCTGGCACTGAGCCAGGCATGCGGACTCAGCCCGAACTCCCGCTGGAACACGGCATGCAGCCGGCTCCCGCTGACACCGGCAAAGGCCGCCATGCGCGCCACCGGCCACGCCTGGCCGGGCGCGGCCTGCAGCAACGCGCACAGCCCCTGCAGGCGCGCACCGCTGCCTGCCGGGGCGAACAACCGCAGCAACTGCGGCAGCAGCTGGGGAACGCTACCCGTAACCTGCACCTGGGCCAGCTGCTGCCGCAGCCCCAGTGGCAGGTGGAGCCAGCGCTGACGGCTCAGGTGTTCGTGGGTAAGGTCATCGAGCACGCCGGGGCCACAATCAACGATCACGAAACCATTCGGCCCGCGCGCCACCTGATCGTGCGCCTCACCTGCGGCGACGAATGCACCCTGCAGCAGGTCCAGCCGGCCACCACGCCCTTCCAGCTCGAACTGCAGCTCCCCCTGCAGCGGCAGCACCCACTGTGCGTAGTCATGGCGGTCCAGGCCGGTGGCCTGGCCGTAGTGCCGCAGATGGAAGATGGCGCCCATCTGCGAAGTGTGCGCGCGCAGCCAGCGGCCCGCAACGCGGTCATCAAGGTGGACGTGGCGCGTGCTAACTTCGGGGAAGGTTCACCCCGCATGGATTGCATGATGAATGTCCGACCGCTGCTCCTCGCGCTGGCCTTTGCCAGCTTCACCGCGACCACGCTGCACGCGCAGGAAGCGCGAACGCCACCGGCGCCGGACTGCCTGGATGCGCGCGATGTGCAGCAGGTGGAACAGAACACGCCCGGCGCCATCGCTGTCGCCGACAGCCAGGGGCGCGCCTTCCGCATTGAATTCACCACCGCCTGCCCCGGCGTCAATGAAGCCGACACCCTCAGGCTGGAAGCACCCCGAGGCTGGGCCTGCGGCCAGCCGGGTGAGCGGGTGGTGGTCGACGGTCGCAGCTGCCCGGTCAGCACGGTCACATTGATCGACGCCCGTAGTTTCGCCACCATCGCCCGCGAAAGCAGCCGTCAGTATGCGGCCACCCTGCCCGGCGTTACCGTAACCGCTAAGGGCCGGGGGCGCCGCAGCAGCGACGCCCGGCATACCTTCCAGACCTCGTCCGCCGTCTGCTTCGCTACCCGCAACGTGCGCGGCTGGAGTGAAAGCCCGGAAGGCGTGGTGGTGGAAACCAACCCACGCCGCAATGGCGGCCACCGCTACTACCATGTGGAACTGGCCAGCAGCTGCTCGATCCTGGCCGGCTCAACCGACGTGGAATTCCAATCCGGCCTGCAGAACGGCCTGATCTGCGGCAATCCCCGCGACCGCATTGTCATGGTGCCTTCAGCAATCGAAGGGGACGGGCGCAGCCATACCCCAGGCTTCGCCCGCCCAGGCTGCGACATCCTGGCGGTCTATCCGAAGGACGACTCGCGCGGGCCCTAACCGTCGGTACCGAGGAAGGCGAAGGGCTTGCTCGGCACGAAGTGGGACAGCGCATCACCGGAGAAGGTGTTGCGCTGGTCCGGCCCCAGATCCAGCCTGAGCACCTGCCCGCCAAAGTCGACCTTGTTGAGGTCGACCCAGAAGGTGTTGGGCGTCAATGCCGATTCAAAGAAGTACAGCCGGCGCTTGTGGTCGGCCACCGTGCGCCAGCGCGTGGAGGAGATGTTCGGCTCGCCCGGCGTGGTGATGCCGAAGGGCACCGACACGTTGCGGATGACACTGAACACACTGGCCAGCGCCTCCACCGGATCTTCCGACTTGGGAATGGCATTGATATAGAACGACGCACGCGCGAAACGGTCAGCCGAGCGATTGGTCCCGGGCAGCATCACCGTGCCACCGATCTGCTTCCAGTATGCGTTCAACGCCAACTGCTGCTCGAAGATGGGCGAGTTGGTCATCACCTGGTAGCGGCGGTCGTGGTGGATGACCTGGCGGCCGCCGATGTACTCGATGATGGCGCTGTCGCCACTCGCATCGGACATCGACAGGTGCAGGGTGGCCTGGCGGTCCTCGCCGGGCACCTTTTCGGTGACGATGGAGAACGGCTCCTTCTCCAGCGCGGCCACCGCTTCGGCCACGCTGCCGAAGTTGTCCAGTACGTACTGGGCCCACAGCGAGATCGCCAGTCCGGGCTTGTTGCCGCGCTGCTGCGGATACTCCGATTCGACGAGCCACAGCAGGTTGGCGGCCAGGCCCTTTTCGTTCATGCCGTCAGTGGTGGACACGTCGTAGCCGGTGGCGACCACGCTGCCGTAGCGCGCCGTCCATTTCGCCGATTTCGGCCCGGCCTGGCCGGTACGCTCGATGCCACGCGGCAGGACATACAGGTTGGTGGCAACGTCCACTTTCCAGTCCATGGAACGGGCAGTGATCACATCGCCGTTGTCACCCAGATAGACCGCGCGCGTGCACGCCCACGCCGGTGCGACTGCCGCAGCCAGCGCCATGGCCAGCGCCGCCCCGCCCTGCCAGTTCATCCGCTTCATACCGTGCTCCTTCCCCCTGAAAGCCCCGATCTGAAACCTGCACTGGTGAAGCCCGGGTGAAATCTCAGCCCCGCCAGCGGTCGTGCAGCCAGAAGCCGAGGAGCATGGAGGGCACGAACCAGAGCGCTTCGCGCGAACCCACGGCCAGCCCCGCCAGTGCCGGGCCGGGACAATAGCCCGCCCAACCCCAGCCGATGCCGAACAGCGCTGCACCGAGCAGCAACCGGCGATCAATACCCTGCGTGGCGGGCAGCTGGAAACCAGCGGCATACCATGGATGCGCACGGCGCAGTACCCAGCGTTGGCCGACCGCACTGACCATCACTGCAGCGGCGAGTACCCATGCCAGTGTTGGATCGAAAGCGCCGGCAACGTCAAGGAAACCCAGTACCCTCCGCGGGTCGGTCATTCCGGCCAGCGCAAGTCCTGCGCCGAACAACCCGCCTGCGGCAGCGGCCGCCCAGGTTGCGCGACTCACCCCTGCGCTCCCAGCACGTGGCGCGCGACGAACGTGGTGGCCACCGCACAGGCCATGAAGACCAGTACCGCCACCAGCGAACGACGCGAACCGCGCGCCATGCCGCACACCCCATGGCCACTGGTGCAACCGTTACCCAGGCGCGTCCCGACGCCGACCAGCAGCCCCGCCCCGATCAGCTGCCAGGCCGGCAGCATGTCGCGGATCAGAACGCGCGGCGCCTGCCCCGGCCCTGCCTGCCACCACAACACCAGGCCTGCAGCGACCAGCACGCCGACCAGGAAGGCCCCGCGCCAGGAGCGATCACCGCGACTGGACTGCAGCGCGCCCGCAGCGATGCCACTGATGCCGGCCACGCGCCCGGTTGCAGCCAACAGCACCACAGCAGCCAACCCTATGAGGCCGCCCCCGGCCAGCGCGGCCCACGGCAGGCTCATACCCCACCCTTGTCAGAACCGTACATCGACTTGCCCATTAATTAAGATATGTCTAAATTAGCTCCTTCTGAAATAAAAGATCAAGCCCATGCCTACCGCGACGATGGACAGCGCCACCATGGCCCGCCACGCCGACCAGGCCGCCACCCTGCTCAAGGCACTTGCCCACCCCGCGCGGCTGCGCGTGCTGTGCCGGCTGGTCGAGGGGGAGGCGCCGGTACCGGAACTGCAGGCACTGACCGGACTGGGCGCATCGGCGCTGTCCCAGCATCTGGCCGTTCTGCGCGCACTACGGATCGTGGCCACTCGGCGCGAGGCACAGGCCATCCACTATCGGCTTGAACAGGGTCCGGCGCAGGGCGTACTGCAGGCACTGCATGCGGCGTACTGCGCGTAGCACCGCAAGCGCAATCACGCCTGGCTCGGCACCACGACGTTCCGGTGCAATCAACCGGCGTTGAGCGCCGGACGCACGATCTCGCTCAGTAGATCCACCGCCGTGGGTACCGCACGATCTCCATCCGCCGTGCGCGAGAAACCCGACCAGTCGCTGGTGCTGAGCTGACGCAGCTTCGGCGCATCGATCTGCAACGCGCGCATCGACCAGTAAGGAAACTGGCGCTGGCCCAACCGCCCGCGCGCCAGCTCGACGATGTCCACATGGCTGCCCGCCTGCAGGATGCGCTCATACACCGGGTCGATGCCATCGGGCGGCCCTTCGATGTACTGCAGGAACCGCTGCCCGTCATGCAGCAGGACCCCCGTCACCCCGGCCATCCGGTTGAAACGGGCCGCATCGTTCACCAACGTCTGCAGGCGTTCGGCGGCGAGGTCCGGCCGGGCCTGGCTGGCGTAAGCGATGGCGCGCAATGGCATGAAGCGTCCTTGGCAACGTGAGCGGCCAAGGTAACAGTTACGGACGAGCCCGTCTCAGATCGCGCACGCGTTCCCTGAAGAGTTCAGTCAACGGCGCATGGGAGTGTCGGCGCAGCGCGGCAGCACCGCTTCGAACACCACCTGCCCTTGTTCGTTGTGTGCACTCAGGCGCCCACCGTGCGCGGCAACGAACTGGTCGACGATGTACAGGCCCAGCCCCAGACCCTTGCTCTGGTGGAAGCTCGCCTTGAACGGCTCAAACAGCCGCGGCAGCAGCGCCTCCCCGATGTGGCCGACATTGCGCACGCGCAGCGTCACCGCGCGCGTATCGCTGCCATCTACAGCCACCTGCACCACATCCTTGCCACCATGGGTGAGCGCGTTGCCGACCAGGTTGGCGACGACCTGGCCCAGGCGATCCATGTCGCCGTGCAGGGTGGCATCACCACGTGCTTCGAACGCGATGCGATCACTGCCGTGCGCACTGCCCGCCTCGGCAATCACCGCGCGTGCCAGCTCCTCCAGGTCGCAGCTGGCAGCCTCCAGCCGCAGCCCACCGCTGCGGATACGCGAAAAATCAAGCAGCTGCTCGACCATGCGCGCCATGCGCACGGTACTGGCCTCAAGATGCTGCAGCGTCTGCTGCGCACTGGTGTTGCCCGGTGGCAGTTCCAGCGACAGCTTGTCGGCGCACAACAGGATGGCCGACAGCGGTGTGCGCAGATCGTGGGTGAGTACGGCCGCCATCGTCTCGTTCAACTTCAGCGCCCGCTCCAGCGCATCGTTGCGCCACTTCAGCAACTGCCGCTGCTGGTACAGCTCGATGAAGACATTGACTTTGCTCAGGATCACCTGCGGCGCCACCGGCTTGTGCAGGAAATCGACCGCGCCACTTTCGTAGCCCTTGAATGCACGTACCGGGTCATCCGGCGAGGCGGTCAGGAAAATGATCGGCACATCGCGGCTGCGCTGCGAGCCACGCATCAGCTCGGCCAAGGTGAAGCCGTCGATCTCGGGCATGTGCACATCCAGCAGGGCCAGCGCCACCTCGTGCTCCAGCAGCAGCTCCAGCGCCTGCGCGCCCGAGCCGGCCAGCAGCAGGTTGACGCCCTCGCGGCGCAACAGCGCCTGCATCGCCACCAGGTTCTGCGGTACGTCATCGACGATCAGCAGGTTGACCGGTGCCTGCGACTGCGCAGGGTCCGGTGGCAGCAGATTCATGCAAACAACTCCTTCAAGCGACGGCACATCAATTCAAGAGGCAGCACGGCATCAGCGCCGGCGTGCTGCAGGGCGGACGCCGGCATCATCGATGCCTCGGCCTCCTCGGGGCATTGCAACCAGGCCCGGCCACCTGCGGCGCGCACCGCGGCCACACCTTCGCTGCCATCGCTGCTGGCACCGGTCAGCAGCACCGCCAGCAGCTGCGGCCCGAACACGGCCGCGGCAGATTCAAACAACGGATCGATGGCCGGGCGCGAAAACAGCACCGGCTCGTCCATCGACAGCGCAATGGTCTGCGCATCTTCCACCAGCAGGTGGTAATCGGGTGCAGCGAAGGTCACCGTGCCCGCCTGCAGCGGCTGCTTGTCCTCCGCCTCGCGTACCTGCAGCGCGCAGTACGGCGACAGCACTTCGGCGATACGACTGCTGCGGTCGCGCGGCACATGCAGCACCACCAGCACCGGCACCGGCAGACCCGCCGGCAGCGCGCCGAGCAGCAGCTGCAGTGCGGCCACGCCACCGGCCGAGGCGCCGATGACCAGCAGATGCGGGCGTGCAGTTCCCATCAGACGACCTTCCGGTACAGCCGATGTTCGCGCGAACAGGTTTCAAACGCGTCGTGGTGCTGGCCGAACTGCAGCGATTCCTTGCTGCCCAGGCCCAGAAAGCCGCGGTGCACCAGCGCCTCACGGAACAGGCCTACCGCACGATCCTGCAGGTCGCGGTTGAAATAGATCAGCACATTGCGGCAGGACACCAGGTGCACTTCGGAGAACACCGTATCGGTGGCCAGGCTGTGGTCGGCAAACACCACGTTGCGGCGCAGCTGGCGGTCGAACACCGCACCGTCGTAGGCGGTGGCGTAGTAATCGGACAGCGAACCGGTACCGCCGGCGGCCAGGTAATTGCGGCTGAACTGGGCCAGGCGGTCGATGCTGTAGGCACCGGCTTCCGCACTGGCCAGCGCGGCCGGATTGATGTCGGTCGCGTAGACGATGCTGCGTTCCAGCAGTCCTTCCTCATGCAGCAGGATGGCCAGCGACCACACTTCTTCTCCAGTACTGCAGCCGGCCACCCACAGCTTCACCGACGGGTAGGTGCGCAGCACGGGCACCACCTGCTCGCGCAGTTGCTTGAAATAGGCCGGGTCACGGAACATTTCCGACACCTGCACGGTGAAGAACTGCATCGCCTGGGCGAACAGGTCCGGCTCGTGCAGCAACCGGTGCTGCAGGTCGACCAGGCGCTCGCAGTCATAGCGCTGCATGGCCTGGCGGATGCGCCGCCGCAGCGAGGAGACCGCGTAGCTGCGGAAGTCGTAGTGGTAGCGCTGGTACAGCGCTTCCAGCAGCACCTTCAGTTCCAGGTCGAACAGCGCCTGTTCGTTCATTGCCGCGAGCACCAGACCCGGCACAGCGAGACCAGCTTGTCCACGTCGATGGGCTTGGCGATGTAGTCATTGGCGCCGGCCTGCAGGCAGCGCTCGCGGTCATCGGGCATGGCTTTGGCGGTAAGCGCGATGATCGGAAGATCCTGCAGGTGGCGCTGTGCACGGATCTCGCGCATGGCGGTCAGCCCATCCTTCTCCGGCATCATGATGTCCATAAGCACCAGGTCGACCTCTCGCTGGGCCAGGCGATCCACCGCCTCCTGGCCATTGCGCGCGATCTCCAGGGTCACCCCCAGCGGTTCCAGCACGCTGGACAGGGCGAAGATGTTGCGCACATCGTCCTCGGCCAGCAGCACGGTGCGGCCGTCGAGCACGGTGTCGCGGCGACGGGCCTCGCGCAGCAGGCGCTGCTGGTCGCTGGGCAGGCTGGCCTCGACGCTGTGCAGGAACAGGGTCACCTCGTCCAGCAGGCGCTCGGGCGAGCGTGCGCCCTTGATGATGATGCTCTTGGAATAACGGCGCAGGCGCTGCTCTTCCTCGCGGCTGAGCGCGCGGCCGGTGTAGACGATTACCGGCGGGAAGCCGACATCATCGTTGCCGGCCATGTGTTCCAGCAGGTCGTAGCCACTGCCATCGGGCAGGGACAGGTCCATCACCATGCAATCGAAGGTGACCGTGCTCAGCTGTTCCAGCGCAGCGGCCAAAGTACCCACCGCCACGATCTGCAGCTGGTCACGGCCCAGCAGCAGTTCCAGGTTGCGGCGCAGATCGCTGTCGTCCTCGACGATCAGCAGCCGGCGCACATCACGCTGGCTGGTCTGTTCCAGCTGTTCGATGGCTGCGGCAAGTCGTTCGCGGGTGGCCGGCTTTACGGCGTAACCGATCGCGCCCAGCTCGCGCGCCACCTGGCTGCGGTCCATCCCCGAGACGACATGCACGGGAATATGACGGGTTTCCGGGTTGCGCTTGAGACGTTCAAGCACGCTCAGGCCGGAGACGTCGGGCAGGCCGATATCCAGCAGAATGCCGTTGGGCCGCAGTTCGCTCGCCAGAGCAAGCGCCTCTTCCGCCGTGGTGGCCACCACACAGTCGAAGTCCAGTTCATGGGCCAGCGACACCAGCGCCTCGGCGAAGCTTGCATCGTCTTCCACCGCCAGGATCAGACGCCCGGCGCGCTGTCGGCTGCTGCGGTCATCGGCCACGGCAACCGCTGCTGCAACCGGGGCAGTCGTGGGCTTGCGCACCGTCGGCGGGGCTGACTGCACCGGGGGCGACGACTGCGGTGTCGCCTCCAATGCCTCGCGCGGCACCTCGCTGGCCGGCGCACCCTGCAACGGCAGTTCCAGGATGAAGCAGCTGCCTCGACCCGGCTCGCTGTCCACCTGGATGTCGCCGCCCATGCGTGCAGCGAGATCGCGCGAGATCGACAGGCCCAGGCCGGTGCCACCATAACGACGACGGGTGCTGCCATCGGCCTGGCGGAAGGCTTCGAAAATCACCTGCAGCTGGTCGCGGGCGATGCCGATGCCTGAATCGCACACTTCGAAGCGGATGCGGCCACGGCCACCGGCACGAACGTGCAGGCTGACCTTGCCGTGCTCGGTGAACTTCACTGCGTTGGCCAGCAGGTTCTTCAGGATCTGCTGCAAGCGCTGGTTGTCGGCCACCAGTTGGCTCGGTGCCAGCGCATCGGCCTCGATCTGCAGGCCCAGGCCCTTCTGCCGTGCCATCGGCTCGAACGTCTCGCGCAGGCGCTGCAGCACGCTGTCGACCACCACCACTTCGTCGGACAGTTCCACATGGCCGGCTTCGATGCGGGACAGATCGAGAATGTCGTTGATCAGTGCCAGCAGGTCGTTGTTGGAAGACAGGATCGCGCGGGCGTACTTGACCTGTTCTTCGGTCAGCGTGCCGTCCTTGTTGTCGGCCAGCAGCTTGGCCAGGATCAGCGAGCTGTTCAGCGGCGTACGCAGCTCGTGCGACATGTTGGCCAGGAATTCGGACTTGTAGCGCGAGGTCGCCGCCAGCTCGTTGCTGTTGCGCACCAGCTGGCCCTGCGCCACCAGCAGCGCCTGCTTCTGCGCCTCCAGTTCGTGGGTGCGCTCTTCCAGCTGGACATTGCTCTGTTCCAGCTCGACCTGCTGCTGCTCCAGATTGGCCTGCGACTGCATCAGGCTGCGGCTCTGCTCTTCCAGCTCTTCATTGGCCACGCGCAGTTCTTCCTGCTGGGCCTGCAGTTCCTCGCCCTGCCGCTGCGACTCTTCCAACAGCACTACCAGCTGGGCGCGCAGCAATGACGCACGCAGCGCCATGCCCACCGTATCGCCGCAGCGCTCCAGCAGTTCCACATCCAGCTTACGCTGGCCTGCGTCCCGCGAGCGCCCCAGTTCGACAACACCCACCGCCACACCATCGCTGCTGATCGGCGCCAGGATGCGCTCGCGCACCGCCACCTGGCCCAAGCTGGACTGCAGCTGCAACGCATGCTGGTCGTCGCCCTGCACATGGCGGATCTGCTGGTCGCGCGCAGTCTGGCCCAGCAGGCCTTCCTGCAGCGTCACCGACGCCGGCAGCCCGCCTGGAAGCGAAACACCGCCGGTCAACTGCAGCCGGCCACCTTCGATGCGGTACAGCACGCCGACCTCGGCCCGCAGCTGCGCAGCCAAGGTGGTCATCGCCGCATCGGCAATCTGTTCGGGCCCCAGGTCACCGCGCAGGCTCATGGCCACCGCATTTTCGGCCTCCTGCAGCCACAGTGCCCGCATCGCCTCGCGCCGCGCCGTGATCGCGCGGGAAACAATCAGCGCGATCATCAGGAAAGCCACGCCGCCAATGGTGCGGTTGACCAACGAGAACGAGGAACTGGCACTGGCCGGAGCAACGTTGTAACCGATCGCCAACAGGCCGCAGGCCAGCACGGCGACCACGAACGGTGCGCGGGCGCTGCGCTGGAATACCGTGACGCCGATGGCCATGAAGTACAGCAGCCACACCGCGTACCCCAGTGGAACCACCAGTTCCATGGTGATGGTCGCTGCCAGCAGCACGGCGCCGGCGGCCCAGATCCAGCGGTCACGCGTAGTTGCACCAGGACGCATGCAAATGGGTTCCAGATCACAAAAGGTGGGTGATGGTACCCCGTGTCGCATTCAGCCGCACAGGACCAATGGCACAGGTCGCTCGTGCACGCATTCTTCACACTTCAGTACCTAGGGTCTCGTGCCTCACAGGGGCAATTCTGATTTCCAGGTGGACGCAGGTGCATCTACGCCGTCGGTACTGACCGACACCTCACGACAACTGCGGCTGCTGATCGACAGCGTGCGCGATCATGCGCTGTACCTGCTCGATCCGGAAGGCAAGGTGTGCAGCTGGAACCCCGGCGCCGAGCGCATCAAGGGCTATCGTGCCAGTGAGGTCATCGGCACCCACTTCAGCCGCTTCTACCTGCCCGATGAACGCGACGCCGGCGAACCCGAGCGACTGCTCCGGCTTGCAGCACAGAACGGCCACGCGTCCAGCGAAGGCTGGCGGGTACGCCGTGACGGGTCTTCGTTCCGCGCCAGCATCGTCATCGAAGCGGTCGTGGAGAACGGCGAGCTGCTCGGCTTCGTCAAGATCACCCGTGACATCACCGAGCAGTGGCGGGCCCAGCGCCTGCTGCGCGATGCCCAGCGCGCCCTGCGACAGACCCAGCAGTTTGAAACCGTGGGCCGCCTCAGCCGCGGCCTGTCGCACGAATTCAACAACCTGCTGACCACCGTCGGCAATGCCTTGGACCTGCTGGCGCTGCGCGTGGGCAGCGATGCCCGCGCGGCCGATCTGCTGGCGACCGCCCAGGCAGCGACCGACCGCGGCGCGCTGCTGACCCGGCAACTGCTGGCCTTCAGCACCGGCCAGACCCTCATCCGCGAGCCGCTGGACATCAACCAGCAGATCAGCGACTGGCTGCCGGCCCTGCGCAGTGCCTGCCCGCCCGGGGTCACCGTGGAAGCAGCACTTACGCCCGGCCTGCCACCGCTCAGTAGCGACCCGCTGCAGCTTCAGACCGCGCTTGCCAACCTCGTGGCCAACGCTGCCGACGCCACCCTGGACGGTGGTCGCGTACTGGTGGCCACCGCGCTCGAGCACCGGCTGGACCCAGACGCGGACACCGCGCTGCAGCGTCGATATGTGACACTAAGCGTGTGCGACGAGGGCCATGGCATGGCCCCGGACATCGCTGAACGGGCGACCGAGCCCTTCTTTACGACCAAGGACATCGGCAAAGGCAGCGGCCTGGGCCTCAGCCAGGTGTTCGGTTTCACTACCCAGAGCGGCGGCTTCGTTGATGTGTCCACCACGCCCGGTGTTGGCACCACCGTCAGCCTGCTGCTACCCGCAATGGAGGACCCTGCCCATGACTGATGAACCGATCCGCGTACTGATGGTCGAGGACCAGTCCGATCTGCGCGAAATGATCGGCCTGGCACTGCGCGATTTTGGCATCGACGTGGCGACCACGGCCGACGGCCATGAGGCCGTCGCCCTGCTGCAGGGAGGACAGCGTTTCGACGTGGTGTTCAGCGACATCAGCATGCCCAATGGCATGTCCGGCATCGAGTTGAGCGAGCACGTGGCCCGTGACCAGCCACACGCCCGGATGATCCTGTCATCCGGTTATGCACGATCGCAGCTGCCGCCGCTGCCGGAGCAGGTTGAATTCCTGCCCAAGCCTTACCGCCTGCGGCAGCTGGTGGAGCTGCTGCAGCAGGGCTGAGGCATCCACGCATGGCGTGGATCTACTGCGGGTGGCGGGCGATGGTGGGTGCGGACCGTTGGTCCGCACTGCGGGGGCCCTCATCCACGCATGGCGTGGATCTACTTACCTGCGGCGGCTCCTTTACCAGCGCATGAACAGCGTCACCACGAAAATGGCCAAGGCCACGCCGATGATGATCCACAGGCCCTTGCTCTGGCGCCATGTGGGCTTGCGGGTGCCGGGGTTGTTCATTGCTTGCTCCATCGTGATAACAGGGATGGAACGAGCTTCGCGGTGTGCATGTGCAGTGCGCGTGCACGCGTCAGGAGCAGGCGCGCGGGCCATTCAGGATGCGCGCTGGCGATCCACCCGCAGCCGGCTGACCCGCCCACCCCTGTACGACGGGAAACACCGGCATCTCTGGATCAGTGCTTGCGCCGGCGCCATGTTCATTGCCCGCTCCGGTCATCGGCCCATCGATACCTTGCGCCCCATGGAAATGGAGTCCTACAGAACAGATCGCCTGACCAAGGACAAGGTTGCGCCGGAGACCGTCGGCAAAGAGGTGCGCCGGCTGCAGGCCGCGTTTCGGCGTGGCGTGAAGTGGAAAAAGCCGGACTTCAACCCCCTGGAAGAAACCAAAGCACCGCGCGGTGTCCGTAGCGTGGCGGTGAGGTTCTACGGCCGTCTGGCCATGCGAAAGCTGTACCATGCCAACCCTGACCGGGCGCGCTGTGGCTGTTCATGGCCCACACAGGACTACGCCGAGGAGAGTTGGTTGGGCTTTGCAAGGAATCGGTGGCCGGGCGCAGGCTCGGGGTGGAAAGCAAGCCAGACGAGGGAGGATGGTCAGGGGCGCACCAAGTCTGGCAAGTGGCGAGAGGTTCCACTGAATCGGTATGTGCGCTGGGCGCTGCGCCGTCTGCCCGACCCGCTGGTGGCCGTGCACAAGGACACGGCCTCTGACTGGTTTGCCTCAGATGCCAAGCGCGCGGGGATCGGCGGCAGCCTCCACCGCCTGCGGCACACATTCTGCGAGCACATGGTCATGGCCGGGGTGCCCTTGCGGCGGGTGCAGATTCTGGCCAGCCATGCCGATTACGTCACGACCGAGAAGTACTACGCCCACCTAACGCCTGAAGGCGACGATGGCGACGTGGCGAAGCTGAGGTACCGATCCGCGCCACTGGGACCACTGGGACCAAATCCTGTGGATATGCGGGAACAAGTGAGAAATGCGCTTGACTGTCCCTGCCTAAGTTATTGATTTTGGTGACCCCGGCCCGATTCGAACGGGCGACCTTCCCCTTAGGAGGGGGACGCTCTATCCAGCTGAGCTACGGGGCCATCGGCAGCAAGGAAGGATACCGCGTCTGGGTGAATGGACCAAGCATGGGGGCGCTGGAATCCCACGGGTGTCGCTATCATCTTTTGCCCTCCCAAATTACAAGACAGATGCCCGACGCCTGGAAACTGCTATCAAGCCTAGGTGACAGCCGCTGGCTGCTGCCGATGATTGCCATCCTGCTGTCAAGCCTGCCTCGTTCGGCATTCAAGTGGCGCGCATTGATGGCTATCGCGCTCACGGCGGCGTTGACGCTGGCGAGCAAGCTTGCGTACATGGGCTGGGAAGTGGGCATTGCGAGCATCGATTTCACTGGGTTTTCAGGGCATGCCGCGATGTCGAGCGCCATCTATCCGGTGGCCGGTACACTGCTGGCGGGAACCTCAAGGCCAGCGAGAATTTCGGTCTTTTCTGCAGGGCAATGCTGGCCCTGCTGATTCTCTGTCCGCGAAGTGATCGCCGCTGCCGCAGAGGTAAGCGGGCGAAGCATTCCATTTGAGATGGCGAAACGCCGGCCGGGCGATCCCACCAGTCTGGTTGCCTCCTCCACCCGCGCCCGCGAAATCCTGGGGTGGACGCCGCAATGGACTGAGCTGGCACCGATCATTGACAGCGCCTGGCAATGGCATCGCAACCCGCCTGCGTGGTCGCCGCAGCCGGCCATTCCTGGCACCGCGCGAAGCCTGCAAGAAGCCCTGCCTGCCTGAACAGGCACCCCGCACTGGGAAAGCGTCTCGGCGTGGCCCCACCCCGCACTGCACCAAGCCTCGCCACAGCCCTCTGCTACCATCGCCGGTTCAGTCCGCCGCGACCCCCACCTGCCCGCGGTGGCGCCAACAACGTAACGAAACACAGGAGTCTGCATGTCTTCCGAGCTGCTCAAGTCCCTTGGTCTGGACGCGATCAACGCTGGCACCTACCTGGGCAACGGGGAATGGTCGAGCGCCACCGGCGGCGAGCTGATCACCCCGGTCAACCCGACCACCGGCGAGCCGATCGCGCAGGTCCGCGCCACCACCGAAGCCGAGTACGAAACCGTCATTACCCGTGCCCAGGAAGCGTACAAGACCTGGCGCACCACCCCGGCCCCGCGCCGCGGCGAAGCCGTGCGCCTGTGCGGCGAAGCGCTGCGCAGGCACAAGGACGCCCTGGGTTCGCTGGTCGCACTGGAAATGGGCAAGAGCAAGCCCGAAGGTGACGGCGAAGTGCAGGAGATGATCGACATCGCCGATTTCGCCGTGGGCCAGAGCCGCATGCTGTACGGCTACACCATGCATTCGGAGCGCCCAGGCCACCGCATGTACGAGCAGTACCATCCGCTGGGCCTGGTCGGCATCATCTCTGCCTTCAACTTCCCGGTCGCGGTGTGGAGCTGGAATGCCTTCCTGGCCGCCATCTGCGGTGACATCTGCATCTGGAAGCCGTCCAACAAGACCCCGCTGACCGCCATCGCCTCCATGCGCATCTGCAACGACGCGCTGCGCGAAGCTGGCTTCCCGGATATCTTCTTCCTGGTCAACGATGCCGGTACCGCGCTGTCGGAAAAGCTGGTGGATGACCGCCGCGTGCCGCTGATCAGCTTCACCGGCTCGACCCAGGTCGGCCGCACGGTCAATGAGAAGGTCGCCCGCCGCCTGGGCCGCTGCCTGCTGGAGCTGGGTGGCAACAACGCCATCATCCTCGACGAAACCGCCGACCTGAAGCTGGCGGTGCCGGGCATCGTCTTTGGCGCCGTCGGCACCGCTGGCCAGCGCTGCACCACCACCCGCCGCCTGATCGTGCACCGCTCGATCTACGCCGACGTGCTGGCCACCCTGGTCAAGGCCTACAAGCAGGTGGAAGGCAAGATCGGCGACCCCACCGATGCCGCCAACCTGATGGGCCCACTGAACAGCGACGGCGCCGTCCAGCAGTTCCTCGACGCCATCGCCCAGGCCAAGGCCGCCGGCGGCACCATCGAAACCGGCGGCACCCGCATCGATCGTGCAGGCAACTTCGTGCTGCCGGCGATCGTGTCGGGCCTGAAGAACAGCGATGCGGTGGTCCAGCACGAGACCTTCGCGCCCATCCTGTACGTCATGCCGTACGACAGCATCGATGAGGCCATCGACATGCAGAACGGCGTGCCGCAGGGGCTGTCGTCCTCGATCTTCACCCAGAACCTGAAGACCGCCGAGAAGTTCCTCTCGGCGGCTGGCAGCGACTGCGGCATCGCCAACATCAACATCGGCACGTCCGGTGCGGAGATCGGCGGCGCCTTCGGTGGCGAAAAGGACACCGGCGGTGGTCGTGAGTCGGGCTCGGATGCGTGGAAGGTCTACATGCGCCGCCAGACCAACACCATCAACTATTCGGATTCGCTGCCGCTGGCCCAGGGCATCAAGTTCGATCTGTAACACTGTTTTGTAGTGCCGAGCCATGCTCGGCAGGACGGACCATGAACACTGCAGGCAGTGCGGTCGAGCATGGCTCGGCTCTACAAGTGATCGACTTCAGCGGCCGCCGCGTACTCATCGCTGGCGGCAGCAAGGGGATCGGCCGTGAACTGGCGCTGGCATTTGCCGGCGCCGGTGCACAGGTATCGGTCTGTGCCCGCGGCTTGGCCGGATTGCAGCGGCTGCAGGCCGATGCCCAGGCGCAGGGCACGCCGCTGCATGTTGTGGCGGCCGATCTGGCCGAGATCGAGCAGCTCGGCGGCTGGCTGCAGGCCGCCGCCGATGCGCTTGGCGGCATCGACGTGCTGGTCAACAACGCCACCGGCTACGGGATGGCTGATGACGAGGATGGCTGGGCGGCCAGCCTGCAGATTGATCTGATGGCGGCCGTGCGCGCCTCGCGCCTGGCCCTGCCTTGGCTGCGAGCGTCGGATGACGCCTGCATCCTCAACCTCTCTTCGATCGCCGCACAGCAACCCCGCCCCGGCGCGGCACCGTATGCAGCAGCGAAGGCTGCGCTGTCCCACTACACCACCTCGCAGGCCCTGGCGCTGGCCAAGGACCGCATCCGGGTCAACGCCATCGCGCCAGGCTCGATCGAGTTTGCCGACGGCCTGTGGGACCGTCGCCGCGTCGACGATCCCGACCTGTATCACGCCACCCTGGCGAAGATACCGTTCGGCCGCTTCGGCCAGCCACGCGAGATCGCCCATGCCGCGCTGTTCCTGTGCTCGCCGCTGGCACGCTGGATCACCGGCCACGTGCTGAACGTGGATGGCGGCCAGGTATTGATGGGCTGAGCCGCGCTCGCCGGGCATGGCCCGGCGCTACCGCTGCTGTCTCGCCCATGGGCTTGGCGGCCTGCAGGCACTATCATGTATGCACTGCCAAGGAGGACCCCTCATGAGCGTGGCACCCCGACAGACAAGCGGCCTGGCCGTCCTCAGCCTCGTGCTGGGCATCGCCAGCTGGACCGTACTGCCCTTGGTGGCCAGCATCGTGGCCATCATCACCGGGCACGTGGCGCGCAGCGAGATCCGCCGCCGCCCCGCCGAGCTGGAGGGCGACGGACTGGCCCTGACCGGGCTGATCCTGGGCTGGTTGAACGTGATCATGCTGGGCCTGGGCCTGCTGCTCATCTTCCTGTTCTTCGGCGGCCTGGCCTGGCTGGCCACGCTGTCAAACTGACCGCCATGAGCGTGTCGGACAGCACTGAACGCTTCAGCAGCCGGGTCGCCGACTATGTGCGCTACCGCCCGGACTACCCCGCTGCCTTGATCGACTGGCTGCATGGACCGATGGCGGTGCCTGCCACGGCGCCGGTCGCCGACATCGGGGCGGGCACCGGCATTTCCAGCCGCCTGTTTCTCGCCGCCGGCCATCCGCTGGTGGCGGTGGAGCCCAACGCACCGATGCGTGCGGCGGCCGAACAGTGGCTGGCACCGCAATACCCCCTGTTCCGTGCGGTTGACGGCCGCGCCGAGGCCACCGGCCTGGACGATGACAGCGTTGATCTGGTCAGCGCCGCACAGGCCTTCCATTGGTTCGACACCATCGCGGTGCGTGCCGAGTGGCAGCGCATCCTGCGCCCCGGCGGAATGGCGTTGATCTACTGGAATTCGCGCCTGCTCGATGCCAGCCCGTTCCTGGTCGGCTACGAGCAGTTGCTGCTGGACTACGGCACCGATTACACCACCGTGGCCGAGCGCTACCAGGACGATGCCACCATGCAGGCCTGGTTCGGGCCGGGCCTGCGCGGCATGATCGAACTGCCCAACGTGCAGCATCTGGATTTCGACGCCCTGCGTGGGCGCCTGCTGTCTTCTTCCTACGCGCCGCAGCCCGGCCACCCGCGCCACGCGCCGATGCTGGCTGCGCTGCAAGGCCTGTTCAATACCCATGCGGTGGATGGACAGGTCGCCTTTGAATATCGAACCCGAGCCTTCCTCGGCACGCTGGACTGAACCGACGCATGTATTCGCTTGCCCGCCCCTTCCTGTTCTCGCTCGACGCCGAGCGCGCCCACGGCCTCGGCCTGTCCGCACTGGACCTGGCCTGGCGCACCGGCACCACGCCGCTGCTGGCCGCACGCATCGCGCCGATGCCGAGTACCGTGTTCGGGCTGACCTTCCCCAATCCGGTCGGCCTGGCCGCCGGAATGGACAAGAACGGCGAGCACATCGATGCCTTGTTCGCCCTCGGCTTCGGCTTCGTCGAGATCGGCACCATCACCCCGCGCGCGCAGGATGGCAACCCGAAGCCGCGCCTGTTCCGGCTGCCGGCGCACCAGGCCATCATCAACCGCATGGGCTTCAACAATGCCGGTGTCGATGCGCTGGTGCGCAACGTCGAGCGCGCGCGCAACCGCCGGGGCCTGCTGGGCATCAACATCGGCAAGAACAAGGACACCCCCAACGAACAGGCGGTCGACGACTACATCACCTGCCTGGACAAGGTGTATCCGCTGGCCGACTACATCACCGTCAATATTTCCTCGCCCAACACCGCCGGCCTGCGCGAGCTGCAGGAAGAGACCGCCCTGCGCCAGCTGGTCAGCCAGCTGCGTGACCGCCAGGAGGCGCTGGCCGCGCAGCACGGGCGCCGCGTGCCGATGCTGGTGAAGGTCGCGCCGGACCTGAGCGAGCGCGACATCGATGCCGCTGCGCGGGTACTGGGCGAACTGCAGGTGGACGGCGTCATCGCCACCAACACCACCATCGACCGCAGCCGCATCGCTGGCGACCCATTGGCCAGTGAAGCCGGCGGCCTGTCCGGCGCGCCGGTGCTGGAGCAGTCCACCCTGGTGCTGCGCCGCCTGCGTGCGCGCCTGCCCGAGTCGATGCCGCTGGTGGGCGTGGGCGGCATCCTGTCCGGTGCCGACGCGGTGGCCAAGATGGCGGCTGGCGCCGCCCTGGTGCAGTGCTACAGCGGCATGATCTACCGTGGCCCTGCACTGGTGGCCGAGTGCGTGGAGGCGATCCGCCGCCGCCGCGAAGCCCCGAGCCGCGGCGCGGTGGCACCACTGTGAGCGCGCCCATGGACATCGCCGACAACACCGCCGGACCGCTGCGCTGGACCCTCACCGAAAACGCCCCGCTGCAGGCGCTGAACACCTTCCACGTGCGCGCGCAGGCAGCGCAGCTGCTGGAACTGCACGACCCCAGCCTGCTGCCCGACGTACTGGCGCTGCCCAGCGTTGCCAACGGCCCGCTGCTGGTACTGGGCAGCGGCAGCAACGTGCTCATCGCCGATGACCTGCCGGGTACCGTGCTGGTGTTCGGCAACCGCGACATCAGCTTCCTCGAACACCGCGCCGACCATGCGGTGATCCGCGCTGGTGCCGGTGTGCCTTGGCATGGCCTGGTGATGTGGTCGCTGCAGGAAGGCCTGTCCGGCCTGGAAAACCTCGCACTGATTCCCGGTACTGCCGGCGCAGCACCCATCCAGAACATCGGCGCCTATGGCGCACAGGCCGGCGAGTTCATCCAGACGGTCGAAGCCTGGGACCGCCACGAGCAGGCCTGGGTACGGCTGGACAACGAGCAGTGCGGTTTCGCCTACCGCGACAGCGTATTCAAGCAGCAGCCGGACCGCTACCTGATTACCGCCATCGAACTGAAGCTGCCGCTGCTGCACGATCTGCGCATGGATTACGCCGGTATCCGCGAAGAACTTCAGGCCCAGGGCGTGGAGCTGCCCAGCGCGGTGGATGTGGCCAACGCGGTCATCGCCATCCGCCGGCGCAAGCTGCCCGACCCGGACGTGCTCGGCAACGCCGGCAGCTTCTTCAAGAACCCGCTGCTGCCGCTGGAACAGGTAGACGTGCTGCTGCAGCACTTCCCCGATCTTCCGGTGTTCCCGGCAGACCGTGATGACCAGCGCAAGGTCTCGGCGGCGTGGATGATCGACGCCTGCGGCTGGAAAGGTTTCCGCGACGGTGACGCCGGCGTGGCCTCCAGCCATGCGCTGGTGCTGGTCAACCACGGCACTGCCAGCGGCGCGGAACTGCTGGATCTGGCGCGACGCATCTCAGCCTCGGTGCTGGAAAAATTCGGCGTGCCGATCGAACCGGAGCCGCGCCTGCTCGGCGCCCAGTGGTGAACACCCGCGCAAGGCCCCCGCTCGCCCCGCCGGCGCGGGCGGCGCTGCTGATGCTGGCCAGCACGATGGCCTTCGGCCTGATGGCCGTGGCCATCCGCTATGCCACCCGCTACGTGCCCACCCAGGAAGTGGCGTTCTTCCGCAACGCATTTGGCCTGCTGGCCCTGCTTCCGATGCTGCTGCGCCCGGGCCGTGCACCGCTGAAGACCCAGCAGCTGCCCCGCTACTTCGTGCGCAGTGCCATCGGACTGGGCTCGATGCTGTGTGCATTCTGGGCACTGGGCCACCTGCCGTTGGCGCAGGCGGTCTCGCTGTCGTATTCCACGCCCCTGTTCGTCACCATTGCCGCGGTTATGTGGCTGGGTGAAACCGTACGCGTGCGCCGCTGGGCAGCGGTGGTGGTGGGGTTCATCGGCGTACTGGTCATTGTCAGGCCCGGCACGGCAGGCTTCTCTGCGGGCAGCCTGGTGGCGGTGGCCGCAGCCCTCCTCAGTTCGCTGGTCGCGATCCAGATCAAGCAGCTGACCCGCGTGGACAGCGCTGACACCGTGGTGCTCTACACCTACGTGTTCTGGGTGCCGTTGTCGCTGGTGCCGGCGGTGTTTGTCTGGGTCTGGCCCACCGGCCTGGCCTGGGGGTGGCTGGTGGCGACGGGGGTGCTGGGTACTGTTGGCCAGTTGCTGTGGACACGCGCCCTGCGCCTGGGGGAAGTGTCGGCCCTGACGCCCATCAGCTTCCTGCAGCTGCCGCTGGTGACGCTGTGTGGCTGGTTGTTGTTCGATGAGCGCGTGGACCGATGGACGCTGGTCGGCGCGGCGATCATCCTGGCAGCGAACGCGTACATCGCGCATCGCGAGGCGGTGCTGGCCCGGCGTGCGGCGAGCGTCGCCGCCACCGCAGCCGCCAAGCCGGCGGAGTAGATCCACGCCACGCGTGGATGAATCTGTGTGAATCAAACGCATCCACGCATGGCGTGGATCTACACGTTGGCAAAGGCCCGTTCGGCCGCACAGAACACGTTTCCCGGCGCAAACAATTCCTCAAGGTGACGCAGCGCCTGTCGCCGCTGCTGCGGCAGCCGGTACGCACCTTCGCCTCCCATCAGCATCTGCTGGCATTGCACCAGGTCCTGCAGAATGCGCGCGTGCCGGTACCAGGCGATCCACTGCAGATCACCCAGATCATCGCCATACCCCTGGGCAAAGCCCTGCGGACGCTCACGCCCCCAGCGGCCGCCCACCGCTGCTCCCACGAACATCAGATCGCGTTCACGCGGCGCCAGTGACAGGCCGTCCCAATCGATCAGATGCAGTGCACCGTCCTGCCCCATCAGCACGTTGCCCGCATGCAGATCGGCATGGCAGGGATGCAGCTGAGGCTGCCGCTCGGCCAACGCCTGCTGCAGCAACCCGGCACGATCGTGCAGCATGGCAATGCGATCGCGCTGCCGCGCCCATATCGCGTGGAAGGCCCGGCCCCACCGGTCCTGCGCGGACGGCAACAATGCGGGCTGCTGCAGCCACTGGCCGACAGTCTGCAGGGCATCAGCTGCCAGCACCTGCTGCGGCAATCCTTCGGCCAGCGCGCGCGGCAGCTGTGCCGTGTGCAATCGCCGCAGCACCTCACCCAGACGCTGCCATTGCACCGTGCTCAGCGGAGCCTCGAAGCCGGATTGACCTTCGATGTAGGGAAACAGGGTGAACTGCAGGCCCCAGCGCTGCACGGAAACGCCACCGGTCGTTGACGGCCACGGTGCCACGATTTCCTCGATGCCCAACGTGCTGCGCAGCCAGTGCAGGCTTTCCCACACAACCGAAGTCACTTGATACCGACGGCACTTCAACCACCATTGGCTGCCGCGCGCGTCGATGCGGAACACGTTTGCGTTGGCCTCGGCACCGACCACGCGTGGCACCACGGCCGTGGCGGTGATGCCGTAGGACTGCTGCAGTACTTCGCCGATCTGCTGCGCCGACACGAGTGACATGAGGGGTCTTGCCATGAAGCCTGGGCTCAGTGTCGCAGATGGGCCGGTAAATGCGTAGGTAAGCCCGTCACAACATGACGCGCAGCACCCGCGCAGACACAGTGGCCTGCGGACGCCGGCGCTCAGCGCGCGTAGAACCCCAGGAACATCGCCACCGCAGATTTGGCCACCCTGTGCCGTTCCGCCGGGCCCAGCGGGGGCTGGCCCATGGTCACCTGCGGCCAGAACGCGAAGCCCTTCACCAGGCCCTGCAGCTGGTGATCGGCGAACTCGGGATCGACCTCACGCAGGCGTCCATCGGCGATGGCCGCGCGGATCCATGCGCTCACGCCGCCTTCCTTCTCGCCCATGCGACAGACGATGGCCTGCGCACGCTCGGGCGAATGGATGATCTCGGCCATCGCCACGCGGGCAAGGTCGATGAAGTTGGCATCGCCCAGCAGGTCCAGCTTCTGCCCCAGCAGTTGCAGCAGCTGCACGTCCAGCGGCTGATCGGCGCGGTAGGGCAGCTCGATGGCAGCCATGCTGCTTGCCCAGAGTTCTTCCAGGATATGGCCGAACAGTTCTTCCTTGCTCGGGAAATGGTTGTAGACCGTGCGCTTGGACACGCCGGCCGCGGCGGCGATGCGGTCCATGCTGGTCGCCTCGTAGCCGGCGCTGCGGAACTCCTCCACCGCTGCGCGCACGATGGCTTCGCGTTTGCGGTCGGTCAGGCGCTGCGGGGCAAGGGACATGGCGGGAACCGGAAGGCTGAACGGACCCCGCCATTTTACACCGGCCAGTGTACTTTCTGGAATTCGGAAACTACACTGTGCAGTGTACCCAGCGGACGTCCCCGATGAAGCGCCTGCTCCTTGTCCTCCTGTTCGGAACCCTCGCCGTGACCGCCTACACTTTCTGCAAGTCCTGGTCCCTCCCCGACTTCCGCGACTCGCCGCAGTACCGCGACGGCAAGTTCCGCAACGCCCTGCCGAAACCGGCGCTGGGCCTGTGCGACGGCCTGGAGATCTGGTGGACCTTCCTGTTCAACCGCCCCAAGGGCACGGTGCCGGCCAACCCCATTCCGGTGCAGGCGCTGGACCGCGCCAGACTGGACGCCGCGCCCGATCGGAGCCTGTTCCGCCTGGGCCACTCCACCATTCTGCTGAAGCTGCGGGGCCAGTACTGGCTGACCGACCCGGTGTTCTCCAAGCGCGCCTCACCGGTGCAGTGGATGGGCCCGGCGCGTTTCCACGCACCGCCGATCAGCATCGACGATCTGCCGCCGATTGCCGGGGTGATCCTCTCGCACAACCATTACGACCACCTCGACCACGATGCGGTGATGCAGCTGGCTGGCAAGACCGCACGGTTCATTGCGCCGCTGGGCGTGGGTGACCAGCTGATCGCCTGGGGCATCGATGCGGCCAAGGTGGAACAACTGGACTGGTGGCAGTCGACCGAGGCCAGCGGCCTGCGCCTGACCGCGACCCCGGGCCAGCACTTCTCCGGCCGCGGCCTGGGTGACAGCGACCGCAGCCTGTGGGCCTCGTGGGTGATCCAGGACGGCGACTTCCGCGTCTTCTTCAGCGGCGACACCGGCTACTTCGACGGCTTCAAGGCCATCGGCGAAAAGTACGGCCCGTTCGACCTGACGATGATCGAGACCGGTGCCTACGACAAGCGCTGGGCCTTCGTGCACATGCAGCCCGAGCAGACCCTGCAGGCGCACCTGGACCTGCGCGGCAAGTGGCTGCTGCCGATCCACAACGGCACTTTCGATCTTGCCCTGCACGCGTGGCAACAGCCGTTCGAGCGCATCACCGCGCTGGCAGCGGCCAAGCACGTGCCGGTGGCCACGCCCATCATGGGCGAGGCGCTGGACATGCAGGCACCTGCCGCCGGCACGCGCTGGTGGGAGCGCACCCGGTAGAGGCCAACCTGGGTTGGCACTGTGCTTCGTATCAATGCCTCTTGCCGCGATACCTGAACTGCTCAGCGAGTGAAGGCCGTTTCACTGTTTCTTTCACCAGCACGACACCGGCAGCGCTGCACGATCAATCCGCCCATCCCCGGGCGTTGCAGAAAGGTGTTGTGCAATGGACAAGAATCGTACCGAAGGTGCCAAGAACCAGGTCAAGGGCACGGTCAAGGAAGTGGCTGGCAAAGTGACCGGCAACAAGACCCAGGAGCTTGAAGGCAAGGCCCAGAAGGGCGTCGGCAAAGTGCAGAGTGCCGTTGGCAAGGCCAAGGATGATGCGCGCCGCTGAGCGGCAACGATATCGCCATTGACCGCAGCGCAACCCAAGCATGCCCTCGCTGGAGGGCATGTGCTGCAAAGCAAGCTGGCTCCTGCTTCGAGAACCGTGCGCCCCGTGATCTCATCCGCTCCCCAACGCATCCTCCTTGTCGAAGATGACACCGCCATCCGTGAACTCACCGAGGACGTTCTGTCCGAAAACGGATACGACATCACTGCCGTCGGTGATGCCGAAGCGGCCGTTGATACGCTGGCAAGCGCGGGTCCTTTCGATCTTCTGATCTCCGACGTCCGCCTGCCAGGCATGAACGGCTGTGATCTTGCGCGCAAGGCTGTACAGGACGATCCGGACCTGCGCGTTCTACTGGTGACCGGCTACGCCGGGCAGCGCGCAGGCGATCCGCAGCTGACGCCAGAAAACATTCCCGTGCTGCGCAAGCCGTTTACCCTGCGGGAGCTTCTGGGGTCGGTGCACGCCACGCTCTGACGGCGCCTGCCAGCAGCTTGTCCACACGCCGCTCCAGTTCAATCGAAGAAAAGGGCTTGGTCAGGATATCCATGCCAGGTTCCAGATGCTCTCCTCCCACTGCTGCAAACGCGGCATAGCCGGTGATGAACAGCACGGGCATCGTCGGCCGGGCCTGTCTGCCGGCGTCGGCAACCTGCCGGCCGTTCAAAGCGCCGGTCAGGCCCACGTCGGTCACCAATAGATCGTAAGCGTGGTCCGTCGTCAGCAAGCCCAATGCTTCGCTGCCGTTGGCCGCCTCCGTTACCCGATGGCCCTGGGCGCGCAGCACGTCCCCCACCAACGCGCGAATGGCGGCCTCATCCTCCACCAGCAGCACCGACTGGCCAGGGGTGACGGAAGCCGCCAACGTGCTCGGCACAGGAGAAGGAGGGGTCATGGCGCCCTCATCGACCTGTGGAAGGTAAAGGCCGATGGTCGTGCCCCGCCCGGGCGCTGATTCCACCTCCACCTGTCCGCCCGACTGCCGGGTGAACCCGTAGATCATCGACAGGCCCAGTCCAGTACCCTGGCCGATGGGCTTTGTGGTGAAGAAGGGTTCGAACACCTTCTCCACCACACTGGCATCCATGCCGGTACCGGTGTCGCATACCGAAAGGCACACATACCGCCCGGCTTCCAGACCAAGCTGGCCACCGCGCGCCGCCGTCACCTCTTCAATGCTGCTGGAAATGACCAGCGTTCCCCCTTCGGGCATGGCATCACGACCATTGATGCACAGGTTGAGCAGGGCGTTTTCCAGTTGCGGGGCGTCCACCCGTACATGGTCGCTATCCAAGGCAAGGCGCGTTTCAATGGCGATGGAGGGGCCAATGGAACGACTGAGGATATCCAGCATTCCCTTCACCAGCGATGAGACGCGCACGGAGGACGGCGCCAGTGTCTGTCGCCGTGAAAAGGCCAACAGCCGCTGGGTCAGCGCCGCGGCCCGGTCCGCACCACCGCGGGCCATCTCCAGATAGCGTTCAAGGCCATCGGACCGACCCTGCCCCACCCGCATTTCCAGTAACTCCAGCCCCATCGACACGGCAGTCAGCATGTTGTTGAAATCGTGCGCGATGCCGCCGGTCAACTGTCCCAGCGATTCCATCTTCTGGCTCTGCCGCAGCCGCTCTTCCATGGCCATCAACTCGGCCGTCCGTGCCTGTACCCGCTCTTCCAGGGACAAGGTGAGCTGCTGCAGCCGCTGCTGCGCACTGCGGCGGTCGGTGATGTCAAACGCTGCCCCGAACCATTCCTCCACACACCCACGCTCATCCAGCAAGGGCACCGCGCGCATCTGCAGCCACCGCACGGTGCCATCGGGCAACAGGGTGCGATGCTCCAGTTCCAGTGGGGTACCGGTGGCACGTGCCCGCTCGATGGCCGTCTCTGCCGTCTGGCGGTCTTCCGGGTGGATCAACCGCTCGCGCCACCCGGTTCCAGCGGCCTCCAGATCCGGAACCGCGTCCTGCTGGCAGATCGGGCGCACCGTCTGCCAATCGGCGGAAATCGAATAGAGCGACTGGGTCGCCGCAGAAACCAGGGCGCCCAGCCTGCGTTCACTCTGTACCAGCGCTTCGGATGCACGCCGCTCGGCCGTACGGTCGCGGAAGACCACGACAAAGCCCACGGCCTCACCTTCATGGCCGCGCAGAACCGTCATCGAACCGTGCGCCCAGATGCGCGTGCCATCGCGGTGGCGCAGCCAGCGTTCGCCGCTCAGGCCGCCACTGTGCAGTGCCTGTTCCATGTTGTACTGGAACCGCGCACTCTGCCGGTCGTCATCCAGGTACAGCACCTCACCATGGCGGCCCCGCACTGCCTCTTCATGCCACCCGAGAATCTGCTCGGCGCCCCGGTTCCACAACGTCACCCGTCCGTCCATGTCGAAGGCAATGATCGCGTAGTCCCGTGCGCTGTCCATTATCTGGCGGTGCCGCGCTTCGGTCAGAGACAGATGCTGTTCCAAGGCTACCTGGGGCGTCAGGTCCAAGCCCTGCACGAAGATGCCAGTGACCTGCCCCATCGCGTCCCTGCATGGCTGGAACATGACATCAACGATATGGTGCGGCCCGCTCCCCACCTGGACGATGCCACTGTCGTAGGCCATCTTGCGGCCGATGTACGGCTCGCCGGTCCGGTACACCTCATCCAGCAGTTGCAGATAGCCCTGGTCCAGCACTTCCGGCAGCGCCTCCGCGATCGGCCGCCCGATGACCTCGCGGTTGCCGATCAGGGTCGAATAGCCAGGGTTGACCAGTTCAACACGATGGTCCGGCCCAGCGAGGAATGCCATGAATACCGGCGATGT